>JAEWZA010000234.1 GCA_023395575.1 Bacillota bacterium | reverse complement strand
TAATTTCTCTTTATGACACGTATATGAAAGTATGTTGATTTCTATTGAAGCGCCGTGTACCGAACGGTATGCACGGTGCTGTGAGAGGTCGGGAATTAAAATAATTAATTCCCTCCTACTCGATTATAATTTTCCTGTACCACTTACAGAATTTAGGCTAGGCTTTGTTTATACCTGCTATATTTGGATAGCATATATTATTGTGAAAGGAGTAAGGCGTATGACAAATAATAGAGTAATTATCTATGACTCAACATTAAGGGATGGGGCACAGGCACTTGGAATTTCTTTTACTGTTGAAGATAAATTAAAAATAGTAAAAAAGCTTGATCAGCTAGGTGTTGATTATATAGAGGCCGGAAATCCAAGTTCAAACCCAAAGGATTTGGAGTTTTTTGAAAAAGTTATGAAGCTAAAGCTTACTAACTCAAAAATAATAGCATTTGGTGCTACTAGGCGTGCAAACATTAAGGTTGAAGAAGATGTAAATGTACAGTCCTTGCTTAATGCCGGTACTTCCGCTGTTGCAGTCTTCGGAAAAGCATGGGATTTTCAGGTGACAGAAATACTTAAAACTACGCTAGATGAAAACCTAAGTATGATTTATGAAACAATAAAATATTTTAAGCAAAAAGGTAAAACAGTGGTATATGATGCTGAGCATTTCTTTGACGGGTATAATGCAAATGCAGAATATGCAATGACTACATTGCAGACTGCTTATGAAGCAGGTGCAGATACTATATGTCTATGCGATACTAAAGGTGCAAGCCTTCCTTCACATATTGCAAAAATAACCACATTAGTTTGTCAGAAATTAGGTTGCGCGATTGGTATTCACTGTCACAATGATAATGGTATGGCTGTTGCAGGCTCGATAGCTGCAGTGGAAGCTAGAGCGGTTCAAGTACAGGGTACAATAAATGGATTTGGTGAAAGATGTGGAAATGCAAACCTTTGTACAATAATACCAAACCTTCAATTGATGATGGGTTATGAATGTATACCAAAGGGAAGTATGGAGAAGTTGACTTCAATAGCGAGATATGTGAGTGAGGTTGCCAATATAATTCATGATGAAAGGGCTCCATTTGTTGGGAATTGTGCATTTGCACATAAAGCTGGGATGCATGCAGATGCCGTTAATAAGAATACCTCAGCGTATGAGATGATTAATCCTACTGTAGTTGGGAATCAGCGAAATATTCTTATGTCGGAGGTAGCTGGAAGAAGTGCTGTAATGAGTATGATAAACATGGTTGATAGCACCATAACAAAGGATTCTCCTGAGACAAGGAAGATAATTGAAAGATTAAAGGAACTTGAATATGAGGGGTATCAATATGAGGGAGCAGAGAGTTCCTTTGAGTTGGTAATACGTAAAATACTTGGCAAGTATAAACCATTTTTCGAGTTAGTTGAATTTAAGGTAATAGTAGATGAGCCGACAGTTAGTAGTGTAAGTTCTTCTGCAATGATAAAAATCAAAGTTGGAGAACAAACTGAAATAACTGCTGCAGAAGGTGATGGACCTGTAAATGCATTGGACAGTGCCTTAAGAAAAGCATTGGAGAGGTTCTATCCTCAAATAGCTGAAATAAAGCTAACAGACTATAAGGTTAGGGTTCTGGATTCAAATTATGCTACAGCTTCAAAGGTAAGAGTTTTAATTGAAACTACTGATGGTGAAGATGTCTGGACAACAGTGGGTGTATCAACTGACATTATAGAAGCTAGCTGGAGAGCTTTGGTGGATTCAGTGGAGCATAAGCTTATAAAATCATAACTATATGTGCAGTTTAGTTCTCATGACTTTATAATGTGTTTTGAGATTGTTCTTACATGAAGTATAATATAAATGGCTGAAAAAAATTTATTGGGATGCAAGAATACTGTATAATAGTAGTTCTTAAGTTACTATATTATTTTAAGGGGAATATCAGTGAAGCTTTATGGTAGAATAATCAAGCAGGGAAAGCTAATTAAAGAAGCATGGGCAGAACCACAAGAATCTTCAGGTGAATTCAGGAGTCAATTAGAGGAATGTCTTATTTTGCTTTGCAAAGAGCTTGATATTGAAGTTCCTTTATGGCTGAAAAAGAATTCAAAAGAATTTGGAATATATAGAAAAACAAGTTTTGATAGCAACCACTTTGGTGAGGCTATTAGTTTTGACAGACTTGAAATAATGTTGTACTAATTAAAATTGCGCTATGTTTAAAATATAATATGATTACTAAAAAAAGAATTGACTAATCTGAACGATATGGTTATATACTAATATCCACAGATTAGTCTCTTTAGTTTAGTAAATTAACATATTGTTTGCTATTCATGGACTTTTGGTAATTTGACAAAAAAAGTGGTACCGTTACCTAAATTGCTATCTACAGTGATTTCACCTTTACAGAGTTCTACAATACGTTTGACTATTGACAGACCTATTCCATTACCTTGCGTTGCACGAGATTTATCTCCTTGATAAAATTTATCAAAAATATGCTTAACTGTATTATCATCCATACCCTTACCTGTATCACTTATTCTAAACTCAATATTATTACTGGCTTCACGACAATTGATATAAATATAGCCGTTTTCATCGGAGTATTTAATTGCATTTTCAATAAGATTTATCCATAAATGAGAAAGCATTTCTGCATTGTTGTAAATCTTTATGGGTTCTAAATCAATATTTATTTCAAGCTGCTTATTATCCCATTGCTTTTCAAAAAGTATTATGCAGTTTCTAATCTGTTCATCCAGCTCGTATTCGATTTGATTGGTTATAAATTTTTGGTTTTCAAATTTAGAAAGTAGCAGTACATTTGCAGACATGTTTGCCAGACGTTCAGACTCACTCACAATGATATCAGTATATTCTTTACGTTTTTCTGCTGAAAGATTTTCATTCTGTAACTGCTTTGCAAACCCACGGATTGAAACAATTGGTGTTTTAAATTCGTGAGAAAAATCATTAATAAAGCTATTTCGAAACATTTCGATACTTCCTAGTTCCTCTGCCATTTTGTTGAAATTTTTAAGTAGTTCAGATATTTCAAAATTACTGCTTCTCTCGTCGACACGTACGCTGAAATCTCCAGAAGATACAATCTTAGTCGCTCTGATAAGTTGGGTTAGAGGTTTCAATATTCTTTTACTGGTAGCTGCAGAAATAGATGTTCCAATTATGCAACTAACAATCAATGTGACCATAGGAGAAAAAGCAGGTGTAAGTGCAAAAACTGAAAATAATCCTACAAAATATAGAAATATAAAACTGGCGAAAGTTAAAAGCCCTGATGATATCATAATCCAGAATACAATAAATACCATTGAGATGTTTAGGGATTTTAATCTGCTCATGATTTAATCACCGCCTTATATCCGAGTCCTCTAACTGTTAAAATTTCGAAATCAGTATTCCCTTTAAAACGGTCACGTAATCGGTTAATATGAACATCTATAGACCTTTCATCAGTATCTGAATCCATATCCCATAATTCATCCATTAAACTACGTCTAGTAAAAATCTTATTTTGATAGGATAATAATTTAAATAACAGCATAAATTCTTTATTTGGTAGCTCTTGCACGTTGCCATTGTGAGAGACAGTAAGTGCATCATAGTCCAAAATAGTATTTCCCACTGTCAATTGATGTTCATTAGCAATTTTGGAGCGGCGAAGCAGTGCTGCAATTCTAAGAAGCATTTCTTCCTCATCAACAGGTTTAACCATATAGTCATCAGTTCCCACAATAAACCCTTTCTTTTTATCTGCTGGAGTTTCTTTCGCTGTAACCATTAAAATTGGAAGGCTATAGTTACATTTTCGTAGAGCCTCGGTAAATTCATAACCATTCATACGAGGCATCATTAGATCAACAATAATCAAATCTACATGATGGTTCTCCATTTTTTCAAGTGCGTCAATACCATCTTCAGCAAGGATGACTTCGTATCCGTTTTGAAGCAAAACTGCCTCCATTAATTTTCTCGTATTATTGTTATCCTCAACTACCATAATGCAAACCATGAAAATGCCTCCTTAACAAGGTTCAAAACAAAGGGAAATATTTTAATAGCCGTATATACTATATTATAAAAATTATATCAAGTAAATATAAACTGATTTTAAACAAAGGCTAAAAAAATTCCTGGCAAAACCATTTATATGCTCGAATATCTCAATTTTAAATAGACCAATAATAACAGAAACTCTTATGGAATAATACATTTGATGGATACAAGTTTATATATGTACTAAATAAAAATTTAGGGGAGTTAATATTCAGTTTAAATTTGTGCTATATAATTACACCTAAAAATAGGAAATTCAACTTTTTAGCTTAAATTGTAGATGGTTAACCTTATAAATGTTAAGTTGATTTAGTAAAAAATATCTATTGATATTAGCTTCAGTAAATTATACAAATAATAAGAATGATATAACAACTAGTACAGATTAGTACATTACTTCTTATTAATTCTATAAAATATTCATCAATTATAACCATAGTGGTATATGAGAGGAGAAGAAGTGCATCAGAATGTTATGGTGTATGACTTGGGAGGAGGAATATTTGATGTATCAATTCTTTACATCAACAGTGGAGTTTTTGAAGTGCTTGCTACAGCAGGAAACAATCGTCTGGGCGGTGATGATTTTGATAGTTGCTTTGTTGATTATCTTATAAAGAAATTTATAAAGGGAAATAGGGTGGCGCTTACAAAAGACCTTACTTCTGTTCAGCGTGTAAAAGAAGTGAAAAAAAGCAAAAATTGAATTGAGTGGTGTAACTTCTACAGCAATATTGCGCAAAAGAGTGCTGAGTGGTACTATTATAGTACAATTTCAAAATATGGTAAGGGAAATAAAATCACTATACTAAGTCAAGAGTTTTATGTCAAATACAAAGTGGTGTACGAGTTTATCAGCAACAGTGTCAAAACTATGAAGTGCCAACAATGAATGAACGTAATTTATGTTTTGCCTTTGTTTATGCAAATATATGCTGTAGGTGTTGCTGATCATTTAAAATAGGAGTGAAGAAATGGGAAATTTAAAAGATAAGCTATTACGTTTTATGTATGGCAGATACGGTCAAGACCAATTATATTATGCATGTCTTATAACTTGTTTTATTTTAATAACATTAAATACTTTTTTTAGGGCTTATATCATTATGGTTTTGATATTTGGTATCTTTATTTTAATGACATTTAGAGCTTTTTCTAAAAATGTAAGCAAGAGACGCATGGAAAATGAAAAATTTCTTAAGCTTTGGAATCCGGTCAAAGGGAAAATTTCTTTGACAATTCGAAGAATTAAAGAAAGAAAAACTCATTGCTTTCATAAATGTCCAAGTTGCAAAAAGGTTCTTCGCTTACCACGCAAGAAGGGTAACCATGTTGTTAGCTGCCCTTGCTGCAATAATGATTTCAATATAAGGGTACGTTGACGAAATAAATTACACCATGAACCTTTGATGCTCATGGTGTAACGTGAGTAAAACTAGTTATTTTATTATTAATTCTTATATCTTAAATTTAGCAACTATAGAATTTAGAGCATTTGCATATTCTACACTTTGTTTAGTCATTTTATCAACTTCTTCTGTAATATATACGGTATCTACAGTTTTCTCCGCAATGTTAGACACGCCCTTTGCACTTTCATTAACGGCTGTAGCTACTTCATTAATAGCAGTTGTTACATTATTTATAGTATTTGATAATTCTTCGGTTACTGTATTAATTGTAGACATCATTGAGTTCACAGTTTCTGCATCTTTATTGTATTGGTCACTTACTTGTATGAACTTAAGATAATCTGCAGTCACATCTTTATCCAGGAATTCTAGAATTTTTGATGAGCTTGATGTCATATTATCAACGGAAGCATATACATCTTTTACAATTTTCTGAATATCACTTGTTGTTTTTGATGACTGTTCTGCAAGCTTTCTTATTTCATCAGCTACAACAGCAAAGCCTTTTCCAGCCTCACCGGCTCTAGCCGCTTCAATAGCTGCATTTAATGCAAGCAGATTAGTCTGATCTGTTATGCTCAATATAGTATCTGTAAGGAAATTGATTTGTTCTACAGCTTTTGATTGTTTAATAGCATCTTCCATTTTTGCTTTTACATCGTTATAAATACTTTGTGCATTTTCGTTTGAATTAATTGCGTCACCCTTTAACTTAATGGCCCTTTGTGTTATTTCCTTTGACAAAAGTGAGCCTTGTTTAGTCTTTTCGGCAATTGATTCTGCATTACTTTCTACATCTACTATAGACGCTGTTATTTCTTCAACTGAAGCTGCTGTTTCTTCCATTCCTGCCGATAATTGTTGAGTTGTAGCAGAGTTGTCAGAAGAGTTAGAGTGAACTTTCTCTGTAAGAGACTCTACCTGAAAAGCATTTTCAGTAATATTATTTGATGACTGCTGAAGTAAGCCAACCATTTCTTGTAGTGTATTTCTCATACTTATCATAGCTCTAGCCATAACTCCAGTTTCATCTTTTACCTTAGCAAGAGTATCAAAAGATTTATCATTTACAAGATCTAGCTGAGCGGTTTTATTAATCAGATTAGTAACTTTAACTATAGGAGTTGCTATCTGTTTTCCAATAATAATGCTGATTAATATTGACAACAACATTATTATAGTACCTATAATTATTATGAATAAACTCAAACTCTTAGCAGGGCCCTCAATTTCGGCTTCATCTGCTGTCAGAACTAATGTCCAATCTGTTTCAGGAATAACAGTAAATGCAGCAAGTTTGCCTTTCCCTTCCAATTCGTACGAAACTGTATTTGTTCCTACTTCTTCACCTTTTTGAACTTTTTCCACAACAGATTTGATTTGTTCGACTTCAACAGGCATTCCTATCTTGTCCTTGACTGGATGATAAATCGTATTCCCTTTTTCATCCATAAGATATGCATAACTTGACGCAGAGTTAGTCAATTTCAAATTTTCTAGATATTTTGAGGTGCTTTCTGCAATAACAGAAGTTGCAACAAACCCAGTAAAAACTCCTTTAGTGCCATCATACACAGGGATTGTGACGGCTACTACTTGTTTGCCGGAGGATTTAGATATCAATGTTTCGCTAATTACTGATTTATTACTTTCCAAGGTATCCTTAACATATGCTCTGTCATTCATATCCTGTCCAACTAATTTTGAATCAGTATCTGCAACAATAATACCATTGGAGTCAACGACAAAAACATGTTCTAAATTCTGGGTATCCGAAATGTACTTATTAAGTAATTCAGTGCTATTTATCCTTGATAAAACATCTTCGGGATTTGATAGCAAATTAATTATTTGTGTTGCTGATGCTAAATATTTTGGTGAGAGTTGTTCCTTTTCAATCATTAAAGAAATTATTCCACTTGATGTATTTACTAAATCAATCATTTCAGCCTTAGATTGAGCTTTCATTGAGGAACTTGCTTTCACAAAAGTAAAAAGGCTAGTTAATGTAATTGAAACTAAAATAATAATAGTCATAGAAAATGTGATTTTTTTTCGTATACTCATTGTGTTTACCTCCGATAAATATTTGCTATAAAATCCATATGTGCATACCCATATTACGACATAAAAAGCTAAATTACAACAGAGTATATTTGGAAAAAGAGTGTAAATTGTCGCATTACAATATATTCCCTGAAAAATTAACTTAAAACACAATATTACACAATTAGGTTAAATATATAAAATAATAGAATACTTACTTTAAGAAATACATGCATAATAAAATGTAAAAGACAAATTCTAAATTAGCATAGTATTTTAATTTTGCAGAATAACTTCATCTCTATAGATATAAAATTTGATTTGATGTCTTATTTTATTAAACTTGTGAAATAGATTAGAGCTAAATGTTTTTCCGGTTTCATTTTAATTGTGAAGTTAGATTATATTGTTGCAAAATTATTTTGACAAAAATACTATAGCTTGATATACTTTATAATATAATATTACAAAGTAACGTGAGGGTGGTGAGCAATTGTCTTTTCTTATTGGTATCGATTTAGGAACTTCAGGAGTTAAAACTGTATTGTTCGATGAAAGTGGCAAACCAGTAGCTAGCTCTACTGTTGAGTATCCACTTTATCACCCAAATTTAGGTTGGGCAGAGCAGGATCCGGAGGATTGGTGGAAGGGCACATGTGAGAGCATAAATAATGTCATGTTAAAAAGTGGCGTTGATAAGCGAGAGGTAAAGGGTATTGGCTTATCTGGACAGATGCATGGAGCTGTTTTACTAGACAAAGAGGACAAAGTATTAAGAAATGCAATTATTTGGTGTGACCAGAGAAGCGCGGATGAGTGTGATCAGATTACACAGCTTATCGGAAAAGAAAGATTAATTGAAATTACAGCAAATCCGGCGCTTACAGGATTTACTGCATCAAAAATAATGTGGGTAAAGAACAATGAACCACAGATTTTTGAAAAAATTGCAAAGATACTTTTGCCTAAAGACTATATTAGACTTAGACTTACTGGAGAGTATGCTACAGAGGTTTCAGATGCAAGTGGCATGCAGCTTATGAACATTGCGCAGAGGAAATGGAGCAGTGAGGTTTTAGGTAAACTTGAGATTTCCGAGTCCATGCTAGGGAAAATGTATGAGTCTCAAGAGGTTACAGGTAAAGTTACAGCATCCGCTGCAGCAGTAACAGGTTTAAATGAAGGTACTATTGTGGTAGGTGGAGCAGGTGACCAGGCTGCAGGTGCAGTTGGAAATGGAATTGTTAAGCCAGGTGTAGTATCATCAACAATTGGAACATCAGGAGTTGTATTTGCATATACAGACAAACTTACTATTGATCCATTAGGAAGAGTTCACACTTTTTGTCATGCTGTACCAAACACATATCATATTATGGGTGTTACTCAAGGCGCTGGACTATCCTTAAAGTGGTTTAGAGATACCTTCTGCATGGAAGAGCTTATGACATCTGAACTGTCAAATATTGATGTTTATAAGCTGCTAGATGCTGAGGCAGAGACTGTAAAGCCTTGCAGTGACGGACTTCTTTACTTGCCATATTTGATGGGAGAAAGAACACCACATTTAGATCCAAATGCTAGAGGAGTCTTCTTTGGATTAACTGCTAAGCACACAAAACCTCATTTTGTACGTTCGATAATGGAAGGTGTAACATATAGCCTTAGAGATTGTTTTGAAATTATAAAGGGCATGGGTGTTGAGATTTCAGAGGTAAGAGCTTCTGGTGGTGGAGGCAAAAGCGGAATATGGAGACAAATGCAGGCAGATGTATTCGGTACTAGCATTAACAGAATATTTTCAGATGAAGGCCCTGCACTAGGGGTAGCAATTCTAGCAGGTGTTGGAGCTGGTATTTATGATAGTGTACCACAAGCGTGCAGCAATGTTATAAAGGTTAAAGACAGCTTACCTCCAATTAATGAGAATATAAAGAAATATGATGATTTTTATAAATTATATGTTCAATTGTACAAATCGCTAAAAGGAGACTTTACGCAGCTCAGTTCTATATTAAAGTAATACTACTTGAATATTATTAAAGGTCAATTACTACTATTGGCTAAAATGACCATACTATCTCGATATGAAATCATGGGATGACTTTGAAATTGACTTTTGTAGCTCCACATGAAAATTGTACGAGGTTGTCAAATATATACTTATTAATACAGATATTCTTGCTTATAGACGTTTGTTGGATAAATAAAATTGTAGGCAGAATGTCATTTGGTATATAATTTAACAGATTTCGAATATTCAGTAGGGAGAATAGATGGATGAAGATTGGTACAATAGGGAACAATAAATTTTTAAAAGAATTAAACGAGACATACTTGTTAGAGCTAATTAGAACAAATAAACAAATTTCAAAGGCAGATCTTGCTCAGTTGACAGGGTTATCGCCAACAGCCTGTGGAATTATTGTTACAAATTTACTTGACAAGGGCTATATTAGTGAGGCAGGTGTAGGTGTGTCTACTGGTGGAAGAAGACCTGTGTTGTATGAGTTGATTCCGCGAAGTTACTTTTCTATAGGTGTAGATATTGATGTTGACTATATTCGGTTTATATTAATGGACATTACAGGACAGGTAGAATATAGGGATAAAATTCCTAGTAAATCCAACTATTCTGTGTTGGCATCAATTGAGCTGGTGGAGGAAAAGATACACCAGATTATACACAAATACAGCATTAAAGAAGAAAGGCTGTTGGGTGTTGGAGTATCTATTCCAGGAATGATAGATAATATAACACATGAAGTAGTATTTGCCCCAAACCTTGGATGGGAAAGGGTAGACTTAGAGAACATGTTGGCAAGCATAGGCAGTTTCCCTATATATGTTGACAACGAAGCCATATGTTCTGCAATATGTGAGAATTGGATTGGATGCTGTATTAATCAAAAGGATTTCGTTTGTATTAATATGAAGTCTGGTATTGGATCAAGTATATTTGCTGGCGGCAATTTATATAGAGGCTGTTGTGGGAGTGCAGGAGAAATAGGGCACATTATGGTGGACCCTAATGGACCTAAATGCGGTTGTGGAAATTATGGCTGCTTAGAAACGCTGGCATCTTCCAAAGCAATGTTAGAAAAAGCACAAAAACAGATTAAGCAAGGTTTGATAGCGGATTTAACAGATATAGATTCAATTACTATTGATGATATTATCAGTTCAACGAAGGCTGGCAATGAGGCTACACGTGTAATTTTAGTTGAGGCTTCGGGTTATTTGGGGTTGGCAGTAGCTAACTTAATTAATACAATTAACCCTTCAAAAATAGTGTTAGGCAAGGAGTTGGATAAGTTTCCAGAGGATATATTAGAGCATCTTAAAAATATAGCTTTTGCTAAGGCTCTTAAATATCCAGCATCAAGGGTTGAAATAGTAACTTCGGAATTAGGTGAAGATACTTCTGCACTTGGAGCAGCCATTATTCCACTCCAGAAATTATTTGGCTATCAGGTTTAAATGAAAATAAATTGTTTTAAGATGGTTTAACAAATAAATTTAAAACTAAATGGAGGATTTTATTATGTCAGAAATATTTAAGGGTATCAGCAAAATTAAATTCGAAGGAAGTAAGTCAGATAATCCATTAGCATTTAAGTACTATGATGAAAATGCTGTTATCGGTGGAAAGACAATGAAAGAGCATTTAAGATTTGCAGTAGCATATTGGCACACATTTGCAGCACCAGGTGCTGATATGTTCGGAGCTGGTTCATATGATAGACCTTGGAATACAATTTCTGATGCAATGGAAATGGCAAAATACAAGGTTGAAGCAAATTTTGAATTTGTTGAAAAATTAGGAGCACCATTCTTTTGCTTCCATGACAGAGATATCGCACCAGAAGGAGCAAATCTGGCAGAGACTAATAAAAACCTTGATATTATAACAGCTATGATTAAAGATAGAATGAAATCAAGTGATGTAAAGCTTCTTTGGGGAACAACTAATGCATTTGGTAACCCAAGATTTATGCATGGTGCTTCAACATCTCCAAATGCTGACGTATTTGCTTATGCCGCAGCTCAGGTTAAAAAGGCAATGGAAATAACTTATGAACTTGGTGGAGAAAACTACGTATTCTGGGGTGGTAGAGAAGGCTACGAAACTTTATTAAACACAGATATGAAGTTAGAACTTGATAACCTTGCAAGATTCTTAAAGATGGCTGTAGATTACGCTAAAGAAATTGGTTTTAAAGGACAATTCCTAATAGAACCTAAGCCAAAGGAACCAACAAAGCACCAATATGATTTTGATACAGCAACAGTTATTGGTTTCTTAAAGACTTACGGATTGGATCCATACTTCAAGATGAATATTGAAGCAAACCATGCAACATTAGCAGGACACACTTTCCAGCATGAACTAGCTACTTGCAGAATTAACAATATGCTTGGAAGTATAGATGCAAACCAAGGTGACGTAATGCTTGGATGGGATACTGATCAATTCCCAACAAATATTTACGATTCAACTCTTGCTATGATAGAGGTTCTTAAAGCAGGTGGATTAAATAAGGGTGGCTTGAACTTTGATTCAAAGGTTAGAAGAGGTTCCTTTGATCCATCAGATTTGTTCTACGGACATGTTGCTGGTATGGATACTTTTGCAAAGGGACTTATCATAGCTAATAGAATAATAGAAGATGGTAAAATGGATAAGTTTGTTGCAGACAGATATTCAAGCTATACTACAGGAATAGGTAAGGATATAGTTGATGGTAAGGTTGGCCTAAAGGAATTAGAGAAATATGCATTGAATCTTACAGTACAGAATAAGTCAGGACGTCAGGAAATGTTAGAAGCATTATTAAATCAATATATATATGAAACAAAATAAGCTCCTAAAAATATACTTCTAAAACAAATAACAAATTAAGTTATATTATTAAGGCATACCTACAATTACAGTAGATTAAGAAGCTAGCCATTTTGACTTCTGCTGGGATTGTAGGTATGCTTTTTTTCTGAGACCAACTATCCATTGAAAGTTTGTCATACTGGTAAAAAATGATTGTATTCTCTTTGTTTGCATAAAGGTGTCACATAATGTTTATCTCACATATTATAGATTAGAAAAGTAAAAAGGAGTGACTAATCATTATGTCAAATGAAATTATGGGAGGTTTTCCTCCTATTCCACCGCCACCCCCACCACCACCTAAAAAAACATTACAGGTACCAGTAATAATAGGCTGGGGCGAGAAGCAAAAATTAGTAGTTAAAGAGATAACTGTAGGTAAAGCATGTGGTGACAAACCAAGAACAGATATAGGTCCAGGTTCTGCTCCAGTTCCAGGGCATGGTCATGAACCAGAGCCATGTCCACCTGCTGCTATTTTCAGAATTGTAGACGTAGATAAGGAAGTAGTAATAACAAAAACAAAATTAGTTCCAAGGATTGAATCTGACATTCCAACATGCAGCCCTGTTAAAGAGTATTGGAGCAAAATTATTATTAACGGGTATGTTGATAAAAATGTTATCTACAAGACAATCACATGTCATACAAAAGATGATGTTATGGGAGGTTTAAATCAGATTACTACACGTGCATACTTCTCAACATTTATTGAAGTTAAATCTAAAGAGCCAGTTAAGGAAACTGATAGGGCAGAAATAGTAAGTGCAATTGTTGAAGGAGAGGATGAGGAGTTATTAGATCCTAATCCAGTAGATAAGTGTGCACCAGAGTGGGCAGTAACCTACAATAAGCTTCTTGAAAAAATGTTGATCAGAATTACTGCAAAAGTTGTTAGAATAGAGCATGTAACAGTTAAACCAGAATGTACTCCTTGTATGGAATAAACTGGTTTTAAGTAGCAGCCCTTAAACAAGCATTTTTTAAGCTAAAGAGCTACTTTGGTAGCTCTTTAGTCGTTATCCTGTTTTCTTAATGCTTCAAAATCCATATACATTAATTCTTCTACTTTTGTACTTTCACTATCTTCAAACTGCCATACCTTTGAGGAAATATTATATTCAAATTTTTTCTGGGAGTTAGCAGAAAGATCCTTTCGTTCTGAGTTGGTATCAACAATTTCATTTGTTTTTTCCTCATTACTTGCCGTGCCTTCGTCATCGATACTGCTTATGGGGTCTATATCATTTGAAGTAGCTAAGGTGTTAGTATTTCCATTAACAGAATTTACAATATGTAATAAGTCTATTGTACCTATATCATTTGCAGAATTTGCTATTTTTATAGCGCTAATGTTGTTCGAGGTATTTTTGGAAGCTGTGGGAGTATTACTATTTACTGTATCAACCGTTTCAATGGCATCAATATCATTTTTTGTGTCACATGTTATACTAGATACTCTTATTTCTCCAGAAACTTCAATGTTCCAAAAGGAGCGGATACGGCTCTTGTTTATATAGTTAAACTTGCAGGACGGCTGCAGTATAAGTTCAGACTCTATTTTGTTATCATTTGATGTCTCAAGCAGAACTATTTCACAAAAGTTTTTTCTCAGCGTAAATGATTTATAATTCGCTTCTTTGGTTGCATTAGGTTGCCTATAAAAAACTAATACATTGTATTCTCCAAAGACGGCAACTTCTTTTTCGGAAATAACTTTTGAAAATACACTCTCAGCGCTTGCATAGCAATTAATTATAATTGAATTATAAGGCTTCTGCGATTGTATAATACTTGAGAATGCTATGCGGGTTTCATATGCTAGAGCCATGTGCTACATCTCCTAACAAATAATTATTTTTATAGCAGTAATTTTATTACTACTTATAATATGAGTTCTTATTCAGAAATATTACTACCCAAGTTTATATCAGATTTAGCAAAATCATATAGGGTAGCATGAAACTATTACTTAGTAAATTTTAATAAAGCGGTTCACAGATAAAAAACAATAGGTTTCTTTTTAGAAGCTTAATACATATATTAGTTATGCAACTAGGATTTTTGAATTTACTTGAATTAAAATGTGAAGTACATCTTAACTTGCCGTATCTGGAGATATAAGACAAGAACCACAAAGGGTGGGAGAAATTGAAAAAACATTATTAGTATTGTTTTAGAAAGGAAATTGCTATGTATATAGATATGTACATTATGCTTCACCCCGACACTGCTCGTAGAATTGGTATTGACTTGTTTGAAAAAATCTTCATTCAGTTTGGTGTACAGTGTTTAGAAGTATCACTCAGTCTTGATTCAAGCTTAGAGATTAAAACAATTGTTTTATCTGAAAGAGTGGTTAATATACTTTCTATTCCTGTTTTCTTAGAATATGAAATGGTTCTTAATAAACAAACTTTGATTATTGGCCCGTTTATAGGTATTCTACATTCTTTTATTGGAGATGCACCAGTAGAATTTATAGAAAAATCTTTATACTTTATAGAGCATTATAAAGATATTAAGGGTGCTATTCTTTCATTTTCATTTGAAGATATAGTTAAAAATGAAAGAAAGATAAAGGGATATCTATATGATCCTAATCAGCAAAAATGGATTTTGGAGATGTATCCGTATCCTGCATCAATATTTAAATATGCGGTCTTGGAAGAAGAACAATTGTTATTTTTACAAAATGAATTTGGAAAAAATTTTTTTAATGCATACCGATTCGATAAATGGCAAATGTATAGTTGGTTAATACATAACACAAGTCTTTGTGCACATCTTCCGCAAACAATTCTATATACAAAACCAGAGAATATATTTTACTTCCTGAATGAACACACTAGCATATATATTAAGCCTATTTACGGTTATAAAGGTATAGGAATTATAAAAGTATATAAAAATAATAACTTGATTTCTGCACTGCTTAAACAGGATGAAAAAATTATTAAAGTTGAATTTAATAAAATAGATAATGCACACATATTTTTTGATGATTATTTAACACCTGGTGAATATATTATTCAAAAAATGCTAGAGATAACATTTGAAAAAAATCAAGTTGTAGACTTCCGTCTCATTCTTATGAAAGATCAATATGGTGAATGGATAGATTTAGGTGCATATGGGAGGGTGGGTTCATCCGATAACATTGTGAGTAATCGTTCTGGTGGTGGGAAAGTAGAGAAAGATTGTTTTGTTTTAGAACAAATATATAAATTCTCTCATAATGAAGCACTAGCATATAGGACACAAATGTCAGTAATGGCTGTAGAAGCTGCTAAGGCACTGGATAAACTAGGGCTTGTGATGGGTAGATATGGAATTGACTTAGCGATAGATAATAACAAAAATATATGGCTAATTGAAATGAACCATACAAACCCAAATGATGAGATAGGTTCATATGCGGGCGATGAGGATTTAATACATAAAATTCGTTTTTTTAATTTGCTTTATGCTAAGAAGCTTGCAGGATTTCATAAGGATATACAGTATATGGACATTAAGCTATTGTGTGGTGATTAATATGTCAAAGACAATAGGTATTCTTGGAGGAATGGGGCCTAAAGCAACTGTAGACTTATTTGAAAAAATTGTTTTAAATACTCCTGCGTCTAAAGACCAAGAACACCTTCATATATTAATAAATAGTAATCCTTAAATACCTTCAAGGGTTGAGGTATTTAAGGGTAGGAATGTTAATCCCCTTCAGGCATTGATACAATCGGCTTTAGTTTTAGAAAAAGCGGGAGCTGATTTTATAATAATGCCCTGCCATACTGCGCATATCTGGATAGAAGAACTACAAAAAAATACATCTGTTCCCTTTTATAATATGGTTGAGAATACAGTAGCATATATCGTTGAAAACCGAACAGATGCACAAAAAATCATAATTTTAGCAACACCTACTACACTAGAAAAACAGTTATATCAAAAGTTATTGCAAAAGTATAATATAGATTTCACAGTTCCAACAAAATTGGAACAGCAAATAGTGTATAATTCAATTTTAAAAGTTAAATCGGGAAGCATTGAGGATAACCCATACATAAATTCTATAAATGACATTTTGAGTTCTTACAAGAAAAGGGGAGTAACTTCACTTCTGGCTGCCTGTACAGAAATTCCTCTCTTATATCCGTTTTTAACAAAAGATATGAAAATATTAGATCCAACTTTGATGCTGGCTAAAATGGCAGTAAGAAAAGCGTTTGAGTAGATTTTATAAATTAATTTATTGCGCTTTATTTCAAGCTTTTGAGCATATACCTTACCATGACCATTGCTAATTTCTTGAAATTATTTTAATAACAAAACATTAATATGTTTAGCGCAATAGGCATTTTCAATGTAGGGGAGTTATGCCAATAAAACATATATTACATGATGTGTTTATACAAAATATGCAGTGCCTTGACATCGGTGTGCGATATACGTAAAATTATCATTGAGAAATTCAAGTTCAGACTCAAGTAATGTTAGTTGTATAAGGAGTCACATACTTATGAAAGACAAAAATAATACTGAAACAAATTGGCGGAAACTTGATAATACGGCCAATGTTTTTCCGGTAATCTCAAATAAAACATATAGTAGTGTATTTAGGGTAGCGGTTCGTCTTAAGACTGAAATCGACGGAGATATCCTGCAAGAAGCACTGATCAAGACTTTGCCGTTATTTGGCTCTTTTAGCGTTAAGCTAAAGCGAGGAGTCTTTTGGCACTACTTTGAGGCAAACAAAAAACAGCCTCAAGTTGAAAAGGAACAGGCATATCCATGTGCCTTTATTGACCCATACAATAATAATCAATTTCTTTTCAAGGTTACTTACTTTGCAAAACGAATTAACCTTGAAGTTTTTCATGTTATTACAGATGGGACAGGAGCACTCAAATTTTTAAAGGCATTAACATATAATTACATAAAGCTCGCATACAAGGAGACTTTAGCAGAGAGTGTTTTGAAAATTCCGGTGGTTGATGTTGTCTCAGATGTTGAGGATAGCTACCATAAATATTATAGAAAGCATTCCTATCCAAGATACAAAACACAGAAAGCTTATAAGCTAAAAGGGGACAGGCTTCCTGTATTTACAATGGGAGTTATCCAAGGTGTTGTCAGCATTGAGCCTTTATTGGCATTATGTAAAAAAAGGAATGTAAGTCTCACTCAATATATTGGAGCACTTATTATTTGGTGTATATACAAGGAACATTTAAATGAGCAGACTAATAAGAAACCTATACAAGTGAATATACCAGTGAACTTGCGTCAATTCTTTAATTCCACAACAGAAATGAATTTTTTTTCGTATATTAATGTTGGAATTACAAGCTCAAAAAATAATTATACTTTTGATGAAATGCTGGATATAGTTTCGAAGCAATTTAAGGATCAACTAACAAAAGAGAATCTATCACATACTATTTCAGGTAATGTATCAACAGAAAAAAATATTTTTGTACGTTTTTCACCTTTAGTTTTAAAGCAGCTAGGTGTAAAAATAGCATATGTTAGTTCAAATAAAGCAAACACAGTTGTTCTCTCTAATCTAGGTAAGGTTGAAGTGCATGATGAGTTTAAAGAATATATAAATAGCTTTGAAGCGCTTATTAGTGTGTCCAAAGCTGAGCCAACTAAATGTGCTATATGTTCATTTGATGGTAAGATCGTTTTTTCATTTACTTCAATTTTAAAACAACCGTATTTACAAAGAGCATTTTTTCGGCATCTTAGCGACGAGGGAATAGACATTAGTATAGAAAGTAATGGTGTTTATTATGAAAACATGTAAAAGATGCAGAGTTAATGTTGGAGAGGATACTGATATTTGTCCGTTGTGCAAAACAGTTTTATCTGATTTAAATGGAGATAGGCTTGACAAAACATATCCTGCTATAGAAGTTAACTCTCATAAATACAATATTATAAAGAGATTGTTTTTATTTGTATCAATACTATCTGCGGTTGGATCAGTCATTACAAATTATTTAACCTATAATGGCGTAATGTGGTCAGCTATTACTATTTCAGCCATAGTATATTTTTGGGTAATAATGAGCTACTCAATAAGAAGAAATAGAAATATTGCTTCGCATATATTAGTACAGGTAATATGTGTATCTATTCTTACTGTAGTAATGGACAATTCCATTGGATATAGCGGATGGTCGGTAAATAATGTTATACCGGAAATTATGATATTAGCTAATGTTGCAGTATTAATTTTAGTGTTTTTAAATCGCATGTATTGGAATACTTATGTGATAAACCAGATTGTAATTGCTATATGTGGACTAATACCAGGTGTTCTTTGGCTTTGTGGACTTATTAC
>JAEWZA010000138.1 GCA_023395575.1 Bacillota bacterium | reverse complement strand
AATAAATATTTACTCGTCGGAGCTGTTTTGAGTATAATAGAAGGAACTCTTATTTAACATTGTTAAGGTTGAACATCTAAAATTTAAACTGAAAAGTTAAGTATTTTTAAAATATATATTAAATTTAATTCCTGCACTGCCGATATGAAAATAAGGACTTAAAACATTGTTCACACAAAGGATACAAAAAAGCACGCAAATTTTACAATTTTCATAATTTATCATCCACAAGTTTTATAATTATGAAATATTAAATTCCGCTGATAAATTGTAAAAGGTTTCTGTTTTTGAAATTGCAAAGTGAATTTTCGTTATCAAATTTTTATACTATTATATTGACATAATTCATTTTGAATTTTATAATATATGCATGTGGTAATTCGTTCCATTTATGCTATTATATTGGTTGATCAATGTGACTTAACATGCAAGCTTAAAAATCATTTTAATGGATAGATGCGTGCAGGAGGTTTTGTATGCTAGAGGATAGGATTAACAAGCTAAGAGAAACACTCAATAGCGAAATAGAAAAATGCAGCTTAGACAGCGAATCAATTTTGACTCTCAGTCATGATCTAGATGAACTAATTACCGAATACTATAAGTATTCAAAAAATAAGAATATTTAAATGGAAACAAGAGTCCATGTTATTGCATTGAAAAATTATAAAGTGTATAATCTTTATGAAGTTTTAATGTTTAATAACCATGAGAGGATACTATAAATGAAACTAGGTATTGTAGGTCTACCAAATGTAGGAAAAAGCACTCTATTTAATGCTATCACGAAGGCTGGCGCAGAAAGCGCAAACTATCCTTTTTGTACTATTGAGCCAAATGTTGGAATCGTAGCTGTTCCTGATGAGAGATTAGATACGCTTGCGAAAATGTATAACCCTGAGAAAAACACCCCAACAGTCATTGAATTTGTTGACATTGCAGGTTTAGTTAAGGGTGCTAGCAAAGGTGAAGGTCTCGGTAATAAATTCCTTTCTCACATAAGAGAAGTTGATGCTATCGTTCATGTTGTAAGGTGTTTCGAGGATGGAAACATTGTACATGTTGACGGTTCAATCGGACCAAAAAGAGATGTTGAAACTATCAATTTAGAGCTCATATTTGCTGACTTGGAAATGCTGGAGCGTAGAATTGACAGAACTAAAAAAATGATGAAATCAGGTGACAAGAAGTTCCTGTCTGAGTTAGAGGTATTCGAAGCAATCAAATCACAATTAGAAGGCGGTAAACCTGCTAGGTCAATGAGCTTTGACCCGGAACAACAACAGATTGCCGATCAATTGTTTTTAATTACATCAAAACCGGTATTATACGCTGCAAATGTTTCTGAAGATGATTTATCTAGCCTAAATGAAAATAGGTTCTTGGCTGAACTAAATGAGCTTGCTCAAGGAGAAGGCTCTGAGGTGATGGTTATTTGTGCCAAAGTTGAAGAAGAAATTGCTCAGCTGGCTGATGAGGAAAAAACTGATTTTCTTGAAGCTATGGGATTAGAAGAGTCTGGTTTAGACAAATTAGTTAAAGCCAGCTACAAGATTCTTGGTCTTATTAGTTTCCTTACTGCTGGTCCACAGGAGGTTAGAGCTTGGACTATTATCAAAGGAACAAAAGCACCTCAAGCTGCCGGAAAAATTCATAGTGATTTTGAAAGAGGATTTATAAGAGCTGAAATTGTTTCATATGATGATTTAATAAATAGTGGCACTTATACTACTGCAAAGGAAAAAGGACTAGTAAGGTCTGAAGGAAAAGAATACGTTATGCAAGACGGAGATGTTACCTTATTTAGATTTAACGTATAGTTATAAATTGAAATTTTATTTGTTTTATAGTTTACCATATGTAAAGGCTGTGCTTTCTATAAGTAGCACAGCCTTTTTAATATCAAAATAATTTTTTCGTAGGGGTATTGGTAAGTCTCCCACGCACAACTGTGAAAGTTAAGTATATTATTTATTGTCTAAAAATGCATCATTTGATAATACTTCGTTTACTTCATGTGTATTTAAGATTTCATTTAAATCAATAATTGAGAATAGCTTATCGTCCTTCTTCCCTATTCCATTAATATATTTGTTGTTATTTACATGTAAAATTGCTTCTGACTTGTCAATTGAATTTTCATTTAGACTTATTATCTCAAGAACATTGTCAACCAAAAATCCAAACAACTGGTTATCCTTTTCAGTAATAATAATCTTTGTTTTACCAGTTATCTCTGAATCGCCCATATTAAATCTCTTATTCAAATCTACAATTGGAACAACTCTACCTCTAAGATTATATATACCTTTTATATAGTCTGGCATCTGCGGAACAAGTGAAACATCACTATATTTTTCAATTTTATAAACAATCGATGTATCTACACTACACAACTCATTTTTTAAATTAAATATAACAACCTGTATGTCTGCCATCCTTGAATCCTCCCAATAATTGTACATTTAATATTTTATCCCAATTGCATAATTACATAATAGCATAATTTAACTACTTTTTAAAGGGCATTATTTCTGATATAATAAATTAGTTTGCTAGTAGTTGCTATTCAGCCTCCTAAAATCAACTTAGTTTATTGGCGTTTAAACTAATAAATGGTTTGTTTATAGAATAATTGGTATAATTAGTAATGATTCGTCTCATCAACTGATTCATGCAATTATTTCTTACCAAACTGTCATTGATTATTTTAAACACCTACTATATATATTAAAGTATATGCTGTATATTTTATTGTCAAAGGCTAAATAGTAACAGTTAGTAAATTACTATTTGACAGGATATCAGTATATTATGTAATCGCTGGAAAAATGCGAAGTTTACATTTCGCACATTCATTGTTTTCTTCGCATATCAAAAAGCTGCGAGCAGCTTTTTGTGGATTTGAACACTAGGTGCATTTTCGAGCCACAAAAACCACAAGTGTTTTTGACGGTTTATAAATTTTTGTAAATTGAAAAATTTCATTTTGAATTTAGGCATTTTAATTTAAATAAGATAGGACGTGAGTTTTTATGGAAAGAAGCAAAATTGAACGGCTGAACCAATTAGCAAAAAAGGCTAAGACCGATACACTTACAAGCTCAGAGTTAGCTGAAAGAGATGAACTTAGAAAAGAATATATTGCAGCTTTCAGATCAAATCTAAAAGCAACTTTGGACAATACTGTTATAGTTGACCAGCAAGGAAATAGAAGAAGTTTAAGAAAGGATAATTGATATGGCTAAAGCCTTTATAGTTAAAGGAAAAGAAAGCAGAACAGAATATGGACATCCTTGGATATTTAAAAGTGATATTTCTCATATAGATTCAGATATTGAACCTGGTGATATTGTGGATGTTTATAGCAGCAAAAATAAATTTCTCGGGCGAGGGTTTTATAACCCTAAATCCCAAATAACAATTCGAATGTTGACATATGAGCACGAAGAAATCAATTCCGAATTTTTATATAAGCGAATAAATGATGCTTGGAATTATAGAAAACAAGTTGCCGACATTAACAGCTGCCGCGTTATTTTTGCTGAATCCGATTTTTTACCAGCTCTTGTTGTAGATAAATTTTCAGATATTTTAGTTATTCAGACTCTTGCACTTGGGATAGATAAATTTAAAAATGATATTGTAAATATACTTGATGAAATAATTAAGCCAAGAGGCATTTATGAAAGAAATGATGTTCCTGTAAGACTGCTTGAAGGTCTAGAAATGCAGAAGGGCTTCTTAAAAGGACCTTTTGATACTCTTGTTGAAATGACTGAGAATGGAGTTAAGTTTTTAGTTGATGTAGAAAACGGACAAAAAACAGGTTTCTTTCTGGATCAAAAGGAAAACAGAGCCGCTATTGCTCCTTTTGTAAAGAACGTAAAGGTTTTGGATTGCTTTACACATACTGGCTCATTTGCACTTCACGCAGGATTATATGGAGCTAAAAGTGTATTGGGAATAGATGTATCTGAGCATGCTGTAAAATGTGCTACAAAAAATGCTGAGCTTAACGGTTTAGATGCTGCAGTTAAATTCCAGGCTGCTAATACCTTTGATATTTTACGTGAATACTATGATAACAATGAAACTTTTGACACTATAATACTTGACCCTCCTGCCTTTACAAAGACAAAAAATGCTGTGCAGGGTGCGATCAGAGGTTACAAGGAAATAAACTTACGTGCAATGAAAATTATTAACAGCGGAGGCTACCTAATTACCTGTTCATGCTCTCAGCATGTTGACTCCAATTTGTTTATGGATATTTTGTACGATGCAGCAGCTGATGCAAAAAAGAAGGTACGAGTTGTTGAATATAGAGCGCAGGCAAAAGACCATCCAGTCTTGCTCGCTTCCCCTGAAACTGAATATCTGAAATGTGCTATTTTACAGGTAGTTTAGAATTTCAAAACAAAACCAAGAAATCTTAAAAAATGCTGTTATAACTAAGCACTTTTTAAGATTTCATTAGTTCTTAGTTAATATATTTACTTGGTGCTGGCAGCTTTTCTAATATCTGCTTTTCTAGCTTATCAAGTACCTCGCTAGCCAACTTTATGTCTACATCTATTTCTTTTTTAAATTTATTAACAGCTGCTTCATCCTTCAGCATTTTTTCTTCTGTAAATGGAAATTGTTTTTTTAGGCTTTCTATTTCTGAAACTACCAGCTTTCTTTTGGTTCTCATGGAAAGTACAGTATTTTCCAGGTTAATATCCTGTAAATCTAATTTAAACTCAACATCCTTGAACTCATTTTGTATTTTCTTTTGCAATCTCTTTAACTTTTCTGTATCTCCATTTTCATATGCCTTTTTTGTTGCCTTCCATACCCTTTTGATGTTCTTATCAGAATTATCAACTAGTTCAGGGTGAATATAACATGCAATTGAAAAATACAATTCTTTCAACTCTTGCATATTCTGTATCTTTTTATCCTCTTCGTCACTTGTATTGTGTACACTTTCTATTTCCTTTTTCATATTTTTAAGCACATTACTATGCCTTTCAAATTCCTTTTCAAGCTGCCTGTCAATATTATCAGTATCAATAGGTACTTTAAACTTTATACAAGCCTGCATCATATCCAGCTTTAGCTTTGCCCTTGCAATAGTCAGCTCAAGCTTGTGAAGTTCATAACGAGGTTCTCCTAGCTTAAGTACAAAATCATTCTTTAGCACAAAAGATTCATAAGTTTGCATATGATCCTTTTCAACTAATGCTTCTACAAGCAGTCTTTTCTGTGTTTTCAATTCCTCTAATAATTTATCCATAAAATCACCACCATTATTTTGATATATTTTACTTTGAATCAATCATATATACAATATATTTCTATAAATTCCTTAACTAAACTTTACACTTAAATTATTCTAATTACTGACTTAACCTTCCATTGATAAGTTTAACACCTACTATTTTTAACTTGGAAAGTTAATTAATTAACTTCTATTTATAATATTATTAATTATTGATTTTCATATTGGCTATAATACAAGTTAGAGTAAAAGCCTCCTTTTTTTAGTAGCTGCTCATGGTTTCCCTGCTCCACAATCTGCCCATTATTAAGCACCAATATTAAGTCTGCCTCCCTAATAGTTGAAAGTCTATGGGCAATAATAAAGCTTGTTCTTCCCTCCATCATTCTGAGAAAAGCTTTCTGAATATTAAGTTCTGTTCTTGTGTCCACACTACTGGTTGCTTCATCAAGTATAAGCATTGATGGCAGTACTAGCATTACTCTCGCAATTGTAATTAACTGCTTCTGTCCTTGAGATAAATTGCCTGCGCCCTCTGTAAGTTCTGTGTCATAGCCCTTTGGAAGCCTCTTTATAAAATTGTGTGCATTAGCTGCTTTAGCAGCATTAATTATTTCTTCAATTGATGCCTCCGGTTTACCATATGCAATATTTTCTCTTAGTGTACCCTTAAAGAGCCAAGTATCCTGCAATACCATACCAAAGGATTTTCTTAAGCTGTCCTTTGATAGTTTATTTATATTAATATTGTCAATATATATATTCCCACTATTCACATCATAAAAACGCATAAGAAGATTTACCAAAGTTGTTTTTCCTGCGCCAGTTGGTCCAACAATAGCAATTCTTGAGCCTTTGTTAACCTTCAGGCTGAAATTCTTAATTAACGGTATTTGTGTATTATAGGAAAAAGTTACATCCTCAAAACAAACATTACCTTCTGTGTACTTTAACTCAATATCATCTATGCTTTGCTCTATTTCAATATCACTATCCATAATAGCAAATACCCTTTTTGCTGAAGCTATTGCTGATTGAAGCTGAGTGGTTACACTTGTAATATTATTTATTGGCTGAGAAAAATATGTGGAATATGTCAAAAAGCTTGAAATATATCCTATGCTTAAATGACCTGCTAACGACGCAATTCCACCAGTCATTCCAAGTAAAACATAAGTAATATTATTCACTAAACGTGTTGAAGGGTTTACAAGCGATGAATAAAATTGTGCCCATCTACCACTATTATACAACTTTTTATTTATTTCTTCAAATCTCTCCATTGAAGATTTTTCAAAATTAAACGCCTTTACTACATTCTGATTGCTTATTATCTCTTCTATATATCCATTTAATTCACCATTTAGCTTAGATTGGGCAGAAAACATTTTTGATGATTTCCTTGTTATAAATGCTGCAATAATAAAGGTAATAGGTGTCATTACAATTACAACAAGAGTAATAACAGGATTTAATATAAACATAAAAACCAGCGAACCTACAATTGATATAATTCCTGTTATAAACTGAGTAACAGATTGAAAAATACCCTCGGATATATTCTCAATATCACCAGTCAATCTAGCCATTACATCACCATGAGAATTTGTATCAAAAAATTTTAATGGCATCTTTGTAACATGTTCAAATAAATTACTTCTTATCTCTTCAACAGTTTTGTTTGACAATTTGCTGGTAAAAACCTGCAAGCTCCATTGAAAAGCAGCACTAATTAAGTAAAGTCCAATTATAATTAACGCATAGTACTTGACTCTTTCAAAATTTACATTTCCTTTGTCAATGATATTGTCAACACCCTTTCCAATAATGAAGGGGCCTACAATCATGAGAATATTGCTAAAAGCTGCGCAAACTAGGGCTCCAATCACATATAGCTTGTTTTTTAATATATATTTCAGGAGGCGTTTTAATATATTGCTTTTCATTTCTGAGCCTCCTTTTCTTCATCTTGAGAATTATATATTTCCTGATATACCAAACAATTTTCAAGGAGATAATCATTATTACCTATACCAACAATTTCACCATCATCTAAAACAACAATTAAATCTGCATTTTTAATGGTTGATACCCTCTGTGTAACCATAATGATAGTTTTATCACTTAGTTTCTCTGAAAGCATTCTTCTAAACGCCGCATCAGTAGCATAATCTAATGCACTTATACTATCATCTAAGATCAATATTTCTGGCTTTTTTACAATAGCACGGGCAATTGCCAGCCTTTGCTTCTGACCACCTGAAAGATTTGTCCCACCTTGAGAAATCATTGCTTTAAAGCCTTCTTCTTTTTTAACTATAAACTCATAGGCCTGAGCTATTCTAGCCGCTTCTTCCACTTCCTCTTGAGTAGCCTTATCATTGCCCCATCTTAGGTTGTCCTCAATTGTTCCTGAAAATAAAACTGACTTTTGAGGTACTAAGCCTATTTTATCTCTTAGCTCCTTTTGTTTATAGTCTTTAACATTCCTACCTTCAACGTACACCGAGCCTTCTGTAGTATCATAAAATCTAACAATTAAATTTATTAGAGTTGACTTTCCTGCTCCGGTTGAGCCAATAATTCCGACCCTTTGACCTTTCTTAATCTCTAGTGAAATTTTTTTAAGTGCATATTCTGATGATTCAGTATATGAAAAGCTTACATTTTTGAATTGAATTATTGGTATTTCAATAGCTTCTAAATCATCATTATTGCATTTTTTATTTTCAGGGAAATCGGCTTTGTCCACAATTGAGGGCTCTAGCTCAAGTATTTCATTTACTCTATTAGCAGAGGCAGCTGCCTTTGTAAAGGTTACCACCAAATTTGCTAAAACTATCAAAGCAGACAAAATCATATTTACATAGTTTATATAGGCTATTACTTCACCCTGCGTCATGCTCCCTTCATAAACCTCTATTCCTCCAAACCAAAGTATGGCAGCAATTCCAAGGTTCACAACAACTGTAGTTACAGGATTTAATAATGCT
Source organism: Bacillota bacterium (assembly GCA_023395575.1). Lineage (GTDB taxonomy): Bacteria > Bacillota > Clostridia > Acetivibrionales > DSM-1351 > Ruminiclostridium. Next base: position 15,915 of record JAEWZA010000138.1, on the reverse strand, counting down.
GAAACCCGCCCAACGCTAATAGAAGCTTCGGCGTAATCCTTATTACTTTTAGCAAAACGTTCCCTTTCCCTGTCCAGTCTTGCAAAAGCCCTTATAACCCTGACTCCTGATAAATTTTCCCTAATAATAACAGAAAGTGTGTCCAACTTTTTTTGCACAGCCTTATAAAGAGGCACTGTACGTGACATTATAAAGTAAATAAAGACTACAAAAATAGGCATTATCACCAACAATATCAAAGAAAGCTTTATGTTTATAAGCATGGCCATAATTAAGCCGCCTATACATAGAAACGGCACTCTTACAACAAGCCGTATAAGCATGGCAACAGCAAATTGCAGCTGATTAACATCGCTTGTTATTCTGTTTATTAACGAAGGTACGCCAATTTTATCTATCTCATTTATCGAAAAGCTTTGAACTCTTTTGAACAGCAAATTTCTCATTGTAGTTCCAAAGCCTTGCGATGCTATTGATGCATAATATTGACAAACAAATGCTGAACAAGCACCTGTTATGGCTGTTATTACCATTACTCCACCCATCATATAAATGTAGGATGAATTATTTGCTCTTACTCCATTATCAATCAACTTTGCCATCATTAATGGTATCAGCAACTCCAATATTGCTTCAAACAGCTTGAAAGCAGGTCCTAAAGTTACTTGTTTTAAGTATGGCTTTAAATACTTAACTAGCTTAAACAAAGAGAAAAACCTCCCACATTATATTATACTAATCAAACTTCGCGCCTGATATTATTAGGCTTTAAGCAGTATATTCAACTGCCAAGTTTAAGTATACTAATTTGCATTCAAAATGTGGAATCACACTTCAAATAGACGTATTTGCGGCAAATAGTATTACAATTCTGCATAGAATAGTATAACAAAAAATTCTATTTAATGTGATATATTTTATAAAAAGTTTGTACTCATTATCCAAAAAGAAATCTTTTAGTTGTAGAAAAATTTCTTCTCATCAGAGGCGTGTAAGCAAGGCATGATATTTTCTCCCCGCCTGAAAACCAAAGCGGTATCCACCATTTATAGAAGTGGGAACATTTTCTTAGCTCTTTATAACGCCTAAATTCAAAATTGAATTTTTAGATGTACAAATATTTATAACTTTATTTTCGAGCTATTACATTCAGCGGCGTTTCCTCGAGGCGGAATATATTCTCACCTCCTGAAAGCCAAATCAGTACCAGCCTTAGATAAGTAGGAGACATTATATTGCCTCGTTATACTTATATAGAACTAAAAAGAACCTCTGAACAACCAGTGCACAGAGATTCTTTGTAGTCCTTCGGTTTATTTTTTAGTTTAAATTCTAAAACTTACAATCAAATTGGTAACCACTTGGCATATAATTTTATGTCTGCTATAACAACATCAGTTGCAAAATTCCATGGTTCTGTACAATTTTCGTCCCTGTACCAAGCTTCAAAGGTATACCCCTCTTTTACCGGAATATTTGGAGCTGTAATAGCACTTCCAGATGTAACATTATTTATAACTAAAAATGTACTGTCCACCTCTAAATTGAATTCTACTTTATAAGTGTTATCCGGTATTAGTACCAAATCCAAATTTTCACCAATATCATTTAGTTTTGTTACTTCTTCAAAAAAATCTTCAGCATCCCACTTTGCATATAGTGTTATATTCTCTTTAACTACATCCTTAGCAAAATCCCATGGGTTTATACAATCAGGCTCTTTGTACCAGCCTTTAAATGTATAACCTTCATATGTAGGAGGATTTGGTGCTTTTATTGTACTACTATAATTTACAGTTGTAGCCTCTACTCCGCTGCCTCCTTGTGAATTAAATATTACTTTCTGAGTAAAGTTAGCTGTATATTTAAAAGAATTCATATCTAAATCATATGCTGAAATATAAATTGTAGCAGCACTTGAAACTTGATTACCTTTAGATGTGTCGGTCCAGTTTACAAATGAATATCCTGAATTAGGGATTGCAAATATATTTACATACTTTGAATGTTCATAGTTTATATCAATATATCCATTACCACTAGAAATAATGTCTAGATAATAATATTTCAAATTAATTCTAGAGAACTTATTTCCACTACATTTTAAAGAATACACCTCATAATCTATATACAACTCACTCATATCATTTGAAGAACAGTTTAAGCTAATATCAAAATAGCTCCCTATATCAAGCTTATTTATATGATTGTAAGAGCAGTCTAATGAAAACAACCAATTAGCTTCACTAATATCCAGCATAGACAGTTGATTAGATGAGCAGTTTAACTCCTCTATATTTTCAGCCCCACCTAAATCTAATTCAACTATCTGATTTGATGAGCAGTTCAGCTTTTCTAGGTATTTTGCTCCTCTTAAATCTAACTTACCAGCTAAAGATTTAGATGCCCATGATATTTCATTAATATATTTTACATCTATATTGTCATAGTAACCAATGCACCAAGAAACTCCTGCCCATGTTTTAGGATCATTCTCATCATATGCTGTATTGATCATTTGTCCATTGGTTTTGCCTGCAACAGCAGATTCCTGATTTAAAAATGTTCTTAACTTATTATAATCATTCCCACTATATGTAATGCCATCAATAGTTACATCTGTAGCTGACAACCACCTAGCGTATAATATTATATTTGAGGTAACTCCATCCCTTATAAAATCCCATGCTTTATTATCATCAACTTCTTTGTACCAGCCCATAAAAACACAATTCTCTTTAGTTGGAGTAGTAGGTGCATTAATAATACTTCCAGCTTTAACATTATTGATTAACGAATATGTATTATCACCATCTACAAACGTTACTGTATAGAATATTTCTTCAGCTACCCACTTAGCATATAGTATTATATCTGATTTAACTACATCTGTAGTTAAATCCCAATCATCCAATAATGCGCTATCTTTATACCAACCCTTAAACTTAAATCCATCTTTAATTGGAGGTAAAGGTGCTGTAATAGTGTCTCCATATTTAATATTATTTATTTCTGATACTGTACTTCCCTCAACATTGAACTTTACTGTATAGGTCTTTCCGCTGGCTATCCACTTAGCATATAGTATTATATCTGATTTAACTACATCCTTAGAATAATCCCATGCATTTTTGTAATTTGAATCTTTGAACCAACCTAAAAAATCATATCCATCTCTAGTTGGAGTATCAGGTGCTGCGATAGTGTCTCCATATTTAATATTGCTGATATTTGATATTGCAATTCCTCCATTTGTATTGAAAGTTACTGTGTACAGTATTTCTTTAGATACCCACTTAGCATACAAGATTGTTTCTGATGTAACCCTATCCGTAGAAAAGTCCCATTTGTTTATACAATCCGCCTCTTTATACCAGCCGTCAAAAATATATCCCTCATATATTGGTCTTTGAGGTTCCGCTACTGTATTACTATAATTCACTATTTTAGATGCTACTTCGCTTCCCCCTTGTGAATTGAATATAACATTTTGAGAAAAGTTTGCATGCAAATTATAGGAGAAATTTGGTTTCCAATCTCTTAATGTATATCTCTCTGATATTATGTAGTTGCTAACAGGATCAGTCCAGTTTGCAAAAGAGTTCCCTTTCATTGGAATTGCTTCTACTAAAATTTCACCAGATACTGGATGATTAGATATATACAAATAACCATTACCATTAGCAATCAAGTTAAGGCTTTTATAACAATAATCATTGTCTATTTCCGATTTAAACTTTTTCAAATCACATCCATATATTTCAATTCCTCTTAAAAGCAAATTATTACTTATATCTACCTCTGTTATTTTATTATAAGAACATGTAATTGAGAATAATTTTAAATTTTTACTTGTATCTATATTTGTCAAATTATTGTCAGAACATGAAAGGTATAATAGTTCTGGATTTCTGCTGGTATCCAGGCTAGTAAGTTCATTATAATTACACTCTAAATCTATAAGTTTTTTATTTTCACTAACATCTAGCGAAATCAATTCATTACTATTACAATAAAGCTTAGTCAACTCTTTATTTGTATTTACATCTAAATATTTCAGTTGATTATATGAACAATCCAAATAAATAAGCTCTGTATTATTACTAATATCAATCCTACTTAACATATTACTATTGCATTTTATATATGTAAGATTGGTATCGTCTGTTGTAAGGAGCTCAATAATTTTATTTCCATAACACTCTAAACTAGTCAATTCTGTAGCTCCGCTTAAATCTAACCTACCATTTAAATTCTTATAAGACCAGTATATAGTTTTTATATGTTTTATTTTCCCATCAGTCCAAGTAACCCCTGTCCATGTATCAGGACTATTTTCATCATATGCTGTATTCAATATTTGTCCATTAATAATTCCTGCCACAGCAGATTCCTGATTTAAAAATGCTCTTAACTTATTATAATCATTCCCATTATATGTAATACCATCAATAAATACATCTGTAGTTGAAACCCACTTAGCATACAAGGTTGTTTCTGATGTGACCCTATCCGTTGAAAAGTCCCATTTGTTTATACAATCCGCCTCTTTATACCAACCATCAAAAACATATCCCTCATATATTGGTATTTCAGTTTCCCCTAATGTACTATTATAATCTACCACTATAGCCGATATTTCACCACCTCCTTGCGGATTGAGTATAACATTTTGTGAGAAATTTGCTTGCAAATCATATATAACCCTTGGTTTAAAATCATTATAATAATAATTTGTTGAAATTACTGTGTTATTAAAAGAATCCGTCCAGTTAGCGAATTTACTTCCCTCTCTTGGAAATGCCTTTATACTGATCATAAAATCTATGGGGTAAGCAGAAATTATATCAAAATAACCGTTACCATTAGCAATCAAGTTAATGCTCTTAAACGCGAAATCATCGGCTAGTTCTGCTTTAAACTTCGTCAATTTGTTGTTATGACATTCAAGGTCTTCTAATAATTGATTATTACTCGTATCTAGTTCAGTTAATTTATTATTGCTACATCTAAAATAATAAAGATCTGTATTTTTGCTAATGTCAAGGTCTGTCAAGTTATTACCAGCACAATTTAATTTTCTTAATTCTACATTTTCACTCACATCTAGTGAAGCCAATAAATTTCCCAAGCAATTTAAATTTATAAGTCCTGTAATTCCACTAACATTGATCTCACCCAGATGATTATATATGCAATCAATATCTGTCAGTTTTGAATCATCTTTAAGATTCAAAGCAATAATACTATTATTGCTACAGTCTAAGCTAGTCAATTCAGTAAATCCACTTAAGTCTAGCTTTCCATACAAACTCTTATTAAACCATGATATAGTTTTTATGCGCTTAACCGAGCCATCAGTCCATGTTATACCTATCCAGGTAGCAGGATTATTCTCATCATACGCTTTATTTATTCTCTTTCCATTTATACATTCATCTTCATATTTATCTCTATATATTTCAATTTCCTTTCTATAATCGTCGAAATATATATATTCATCTTCATATTCATTTATATACATATATTCATCTATATAATCAAGTTTACTTTGATTTAGAAATGCTTTAACCTTGATATAGTCATTACTATTATAAGTAATACCATTTATAGTTATGTCCTTTGTAATTTGCTGCCACTTAGCATATAGTGTTGTTTCAGTTGTAACCTTATCAACAGCAAAATCCCATTTATTTATACAATCAGCTTCTTTATACCAGCCATCAAAAAAACATCCATCCTTTATGGGCATAGTTAGTGCTGTTATTGTGCTATTATATTTTACACTTATAGCTGCTACTTCACTTCCTCCTTGTGAATTAAATGTCACGTTTTGAACAAAGCTCGCTTGCAGATTATATGGCAGCCCTCCTGTGAGATTGTATGTATAAGAATTCGAGAGTTGTTCCCCTTTATCTACATCTTCCCAGCTTATACTTGTACCTTGCTGAAAAGGAACCGCTGTTGTAAAAGCTTTTGAACTATCTAGGAAAAACTCAACATATCCATTACCACGAGCTATAATGTTAATATTTTTATTAGATATTTTTAACATAATTTTAACTAATTTATTGTCCGAGCAAGTGAAATTAGTTACCTTTGTGTTCTTGCTTAAATCCAGTTCAGTTAACTGATTAGAATTGCAATTTAATAAGGTTAGCTTTGTACAAACATCTACATTGAGCTGGCTTAGTTTATTTGAATGACAATCTAGTGAAGTTAGCAGTGTGTTATTGATTAAGTCCAATTCAGCTAATTGGTTCGAATAACATAAAAGCGTACTCAACTTTTTATTATTACTAACATCAAGTTCAGTTAATTTATTTGTATTGGAATCTAAATATGTAAGGGCTGTATTCTTGCTTACATCTAGCTTAGTTATATCATTTGAATAGCAACACAAATTTGTAAGCGCTGTATTTAAGCTTACATCTATGTCTGAAAGTTTATTAAAACTGCAATTTACAGCAATAAGCTTTTTATTAGTACTTAAATCCAATTCAGTCAGTTGATTTGAAAAACAGCTAAGTATAGTCATAGCAGTATTCCCAGATACATTTAGCGATGTAAGCTTATTATTACTGCACACAAGACTTGTCATTGAGGTTGCTCCGCTCAAGTCTAAATTACCAGCTAAAGACTTAGTATCCCATGATATTGTTTTTATACGCCTGACTTGACTGTCTGTCCACGTAACCCCTGTCCAGGTAACAGGATTATTTTCATCATACCACGAATTTAATGCCTCTCCATTCGTAACCCCTGTAACATCAGAGTATTGGTTTAAAAATGTTCTCAGCTTGGTAAAATCATTTTCATTATAGGTAATATCACCTACAGTTATATTTGCTGCGTATACTGTATTTCCATTGCCAGCAAAAACAATTATGAATAGAAATAGTAATATAAAGATAGTTTTCAGGATTTTCTTATTCATTTTAATCCCTCCTATTTATTTTCAAATATTTAAGCATTAATTAATGATGAATAATATATATACTTAATATATTTGTATACTTTAATATTACTACATTTCCCTAATTTTGCCTTTTACTGGTATTCAAGTACAGCATAGCTTAATGGGTTACTTGATTAAAGATATTTGTTTGAATTTGTGGGTGAAGAATAGTTAATTTATACCAATGAAACACTGAGGCATGGATGCTGAATGTGAGCAACGGTGTAATTACGTATCCTACAGTATTGGTGATAGCAACCTGAAAATGCTTTCTTGTATCTTAATAAAAACACCTCTGTCTTGATATTTTTCTTTTGTAATTAATTCACACAACTCTAAATCATCATTAAATATTTTAGCACACCTTTGTGAAATTTCTTTTCCATACATAAAAGCATTTATTTCAAAGTTTAATGAAAAGCTTCGAATATCAATATTTGCTGTTCCAATAGTACAGCATTCATCATCAATTACCATCATTTTGGCATGTAAGAACCCCTTGTATAAATATACCTTTATACCATAAGCAATTACATCTGCCACAAAAGCCATAGTAGCCTTATAAACATATGGTTTATCAGGTACTTTCGGTATTTGAATTATAATATTAACTCCAGATAACGCAGCATTTTGTAGAGCCTCTAAAAATGTACTGTCAGGTACAAAATATGGTGTCTGTATATAAATATTCTTTTTTGCTGAATTAACCATTTTAATCATGCAACGTTTAATCTCTTCATATTGAGTGTCGGGTCCGCTAGACACAATTTGCATTCCAGTATTTCCAATATTCTGCTTGTTTATAGGCATAAAATACTTCTCAGTATCCACAAACTCAATATCACTCTTTGAGGCATATAGCCAATCTTCAAAAAATCTCAACTGTAAGTTGTGGACACTACTCCCAATGATTTTCATATGCGTGTCACGCCAAGGGGATATTTTTTTATTTAGTCCTAGATATTCATCTCCTATATTAATGCCGCCAATATATCCAATTCCTCCATCAATAACTACAACTTTGCGATGATTTCTAAAGTTTACTCTTAAATAATTACTAACTGTATTAGACAAAAAGCATAATACCTCACCACCACTTTCTATTATAGGCTTATATGTTTTTAAAGGAGTCAAAAGCTTAGCTCCATGATCAAATAAAACTCTAACCTCAAGCCCCTCTTTTGCTTTTTGTTCTAATGCAGCTATAATTTTATTGCCAATAGTATCATTTTGAATTATAAAATACAAAATATGAATTGATGATTTTGCAGCATAAATATCTTTTAAAAGCTCACTGTATTTTTCTTCTGCACTTGTAAAAATAGTAACTTTATTATCATTTGTGAAAGTACTCTGTGAAGTATTAATGTTGAATTTAATTATTTCCTTGATGTTGTTGTCATAAGGTTCATGAAATTTAGTTTCATCATAAAAAGCAACGTCTAAGGTATTGTGCAACTCTTGACAGTATTGTTTGCTTCTATCGCACTTTATTAGAAATTTCTTCTTCTTGATATGATATGACCTACCAAAGATTAAGTACAGTATGAATCCAGCTACAGGCAGTAAGGATAAAGTCAAAACCCAGCTTAAGGCATTTACTGGTTTTTTCCTTTCAATGAAAACAGCTGTTATTATTAATAGTACATTAATAATAATTATTGTTATTGATATAATTGTATATAAACTAAGATTCATATTCACCCCATAAAATCACTCAATAAGTACCAATATATTATATTGTTAGGTTGTACAACTTTCGCACTTATATTCTTCGTTCAAATGGGATGTTAAAGAACGAAATTTACTGTATACTAAAATTTTTATGCAAAAATAGTACGCGAGTGTAATATTTATATAATAGCGAAGCTCGGTTAGAAATTGATGCTAGAAATAGCAGGTGAAGAATAAGTATTGTAGCCGACAAAGCTACAGGATGTAGCTTTGAGTATAACTTCGAGACAGGATGTCGAGTGTTATACGGTCGGCAGAAATGCTTGTTCTTCACCAAAATTATTTCAGCGTCAATTTTGTGAGCAAGCTATGGATATATATTGCACGGAAGTACTATTTTAGCAGTCTAATATTAATATATATTTCTTATTTTGCAACAGTCTCTATTTGTAGTATTTCAAATAATCCAATTTATTATATTCTTTACCTATATGCTCTTTTATGTATTTTTTCGAAATTGTGCTCAGTTCTTTTATTATTTCCTCTGAAAGGGAGAAGCTATAAAGCTTTTGAGGATTAATTAGCATTATGTATTTCAAAGCCTTCACTGTTCCAGGTAGCAATGTATAAACCCTTCCCCTTTTATTAACACATTCTCTGCATACCAAGCCCGAGCTATCTAAATCAAAAAATACTTTTTCATCATCAGTTTTGTTGCAGTGTATACAGCTAGTAACATGTGGTTCATACCCAAGCAATGCCATTAAGCGCCACTCAAATACTCTGGTTATAAATTCTAACGAGCGGTCGGTTTTTGCAATTACATATAGCGTATTAAGCAAAAGCTGCAGAATGCTTTCTGATGGCTCACCTTCTTGCACATTATCTGAAACAAGTTCCAGTATATGAGAACAGTATGTAAGTTTTACAATATCATTTCTGATTTCATAATTCGATTCTATAACCTCACAGCTAGACATGTTATATAGTTCCTTGCCTTTAAACAGCATATAGCTACTATAACAAAGCAGTTGGGTACCTGAACTCAACGAGTTTTTTGCTCGTCTGGCATTTTTAGCTGCAATAGATATCTTTCCTTCTTCAGCAGTCAAAACAGTTATTATCTTATCAGCTTCGCCAGTATTTACTTCTTTTAAAACTATCCCTTTATAATTCACATATGCCATTATAAACACCATATTCTTATTGGTAGAATTTATGTACGAAATTTATTTTAGCTATTATCTTCACTATAAAAACAAAACAAACTTGGCTTATACCAATCAAAACAAAGGCAGAAGCCAAGTTATATATGTTTTATAAAACTATTGAACTCAAAATCCTCGCCTTTCAAACAAACAATTATCCATAATGTTGGCTGTATTTTATTTGCAGACTAATTTAGTTATACTAAATTTTAATTTCTTCCTGAACGACATCTTCTGTTTTTTCTGGTTTGTACTTTTCCTCAATTTCCTTCATTAGTACATAAGAATCAACACTACCAGTTGATTTAAAAACATTCCAAATAAAATCTACTAGCATAAATGTCAGCTCCTTCTATTGTATATTTATATAAAATATTTTCCCTCAAATAGTCCAATAGTATACAAGCACAAAATAAATATTCATTTCCATTTTTGAATTAATTTATTATTTTCTTTTATATCCAAGTTCCTTTAACATATTGTCATTATTACGCCAATCTGGTTTTACTTTTACCCAAAGTTCTAAAAAAACCTTAGTATCTAAAAGCCTTTCAATTTCAAATCTTGCTGCAGACCCTATTTTTTTAAGCATTACACCTTGTTTTCCGATAATTATTCCCTTGTGAGAGCTTTTCTCACAGAAAATAGTAGCTTGAATATTAATCAGTCCATCTTTTCTCTCTTTAAAGGATGTAACCTCAACGCCAACTCCATGAGGAACTTCATCATCTAGATTAAGAAGTAATTTTTCTCTTATCATTTCAGCGGCTATTACCTTTTCGGGTTGGTCAGTTAATGTATCCTCTGGGAAAAACTTTTCTCCCTCAGGTATATATTTAAGTGCTTCTTTTAGAATAATTTCTAAACCATCTTTTTTTAAAGCGGAAACAGGAATAATGGCCTTAAACTCCATCAATTCACTGTATCTAGCTATTATAGTAAATAGTCTTTCCTTATCCACTATATCCACCTTGTTCAAAATTAGAAGTACTGGTGTTTTAACCTGTTTCAACTGTTCAATAATGCTAATATCCAGGCTTTCAGGCTGAGAAGTAGCCTCCGCCAATAAGAAAATTAAATCCACTTCTTTGATTGTTTCAGAAGCGACATTTACCATATACTCTCCCAATTTCGTTTTAGGTCTATGAATACCTGGTGTGTCAATAAGTACAAGCTGACATTCATCACTTGTTATAACTGCCCTTATAGTATTTCTTGTTGTTTGCGGTTTATTAGACATTATTGCTATTTTTTCACCAGTTAAGGCATTCAACAGCGTAGACTTTCCTACATTTGGCTTGCCTATAACCGATATAAATCCTGATTTGTATGCCATATTCTATTTGTATCCTCCATTATTTTTCATGCGTTAATATGTTTTGGTCCATAAACCGTATTTTAGCACATAACCTCTATAAATTACTAGTATGGACTAATGCACTGATAGAATTTATGTGCGAAAGTTGATTTATTACCTTAAAAACTTCTGAAGGCATTAGGTAATATATCTCCAAAGCGAATTTCTCTGTAATCCCCTGTTTTATTAGTGCAAAGCAGCTTCATATCATCATTTGCAAATTCAGCCATTACTTGTCTGCAAATACCACAAGGATAAATGTAGTCATCATCATCACTTGCAATTGCAATTTTCTCAATCTCAATTTTACCTTCCTCTGAAATGGCCTTCCAGACAGCAGTTCTTTCAGCGCAATTTGTTGCACCAAATGATGCTATTTCAACATTACATCCTGTATATACTTTTCCTGTTTTAGTTAGAATAGCTGCACCTACTCTAAATTTTGAATAAGGAACATAGGCCTTCTCTAGTGCATTTTTTGCAAGCTCAATAAGTTCTTTATCTGTCATCATTTTATCTCCTTTATCCCGTTATTTACAGTCTTTATCCAATAAAAGCTATTAGTCTTAACATCAGTTTCTCTCCCATTATTACAGCACCTATTACAATACTAAAAAAAGCTGAAACAAAAACAGCACCTGCAGAAACATCCTTTATAATCTTAGCTTTAGGATGATATACATCGACTATAAAATCAACTACCACTTCCATCGCTGTATTTATAAGTTCAAAGCATAAAACCATTGCGATTGTCAAACATAATATTGCAAGCTCAAGCCTGCTGACCCCAAGCCATATTGCAAGCAAAAAAACAAAAAAACTAACAGCTGAATGAATTTTCATGTTTCTTTCTTTTACAAATGTATATATTACACCTCTAGAGGCATTCAAAAAGCTCTCGATAAGATTTTTATTCTTCATATTAACCTCCACATAACATTTAGGTAAACTTCTCTGTGGAAAACCTCAGCTTGAAAAATGAAGCGCACTTCTTGAACAAGCTTATTTGAGCCTAGCCAACCCCATTTCCTCCAAAACTGCTTCCTGTTTACTAAGCATAACCTTTTCTTCAGACTCCTCCATATGATCGTATCCTAATAAATGAAAACACGAATGAGCTGTCAAAAAAGCCACTTCTCTTTCAAAGCTATGTCCATATTCTATTGCCTGCCTCTTTGCCGTTTCAGCCGAAATAATGATATCACCTAGCATTAATTGTTCAAACTCAAGGTCATAATCCCCTTCATCAGAAATCAGCTCTCCATTATAAAACTCCGCCATAGGAAAAGATAACACATCGGTAGCTTTATCAATATCCCTGTGCTCTTTATTAATTAATCGTATCTCTTCGTCATCTACAATCAGCACACTTACTTCATAATCCACTTCTAGCTTTTCAGATTTCATACATATGTCAATTACCTTATTAATGAGTATATTAATATTCTCGTCAATTGATACCTTGTCTTGTTCATTTTCAATTATTATCAACTTTCGCTCCTCCATCTTTTCTTGCTTCATCAGAAATTTCATTTTTAGACTGTTCTATATTATACTCTCCCTTTTCCTCAATAAAAATATCCTTTTTCACTAAATTTTTAACATCTGGATATTGCTCTCGCGCGTGAAAATAGCCACTAAGAACCTTAATAAAGGAATTTGCTATTGTATCTAAATCAGCCAATGTAAGCTGACATTTATTTAACTGACCATCATCTAGCTTGTCCTTAATTATTTTTCTAACTAAAGCTTCAATTTTTTCTTCTGTTTTATTGCTCATAGATCGAACTGCAGCTTCAACAGAATCTGAAAGCATAACTATTGCCGCTTCTTTTGTCTGGGGGCTAGGTCCCTCATATCTGTAATCCTCTTGTTTAACATCATTACCAGACTCTGACTTTATAGCTTTATAATAAAAATATGCTACAAGTGTTGTTCCATGGTGCTGTTTTATTATGTCTTTAATTACAGGAGGAAGCTTGTACTTAGTTGCTATTTCAACACCATCAGATGTATGCGATGTAATAACAACTGCACTTACATTTGGTGTCATTCTTTCATGGGGATTTTCTGATAGTTGATTTTCAGTAAATAAGTCTGGTCTTTTAAGCTTTCCAACATCATGAAAATATGCTCCTGCTCTTGCCAGGAGGGCGTTAGCTCCCAAATCCTCTGCAGCCACCTCTGCCAGATTTCCAACCATAAGACTATGATGATATGTGCCCGGCGCCTCCATAAGAAGCTTTTTAAGTAAAGGATGGTTTGGGTTGGATAATTCAAGAAGCTTTAGTGGAGTAACAATTCCAAATGCACTCTCTAAAAACGGAAGAAATCCAATTGTTAATACCATAGAAATAATTCCATTAATAAACACTACTAGGCTTTCAGTAAGAATTGTTGTAGCATCGCTCTTTTCTATGAAATTTACAAAAACTATAAATACAGCATTTATTAATCCCAGTAAAAGTCCATTCATTGACAGCCTACTGCGTTGATGTGCCTTTGTAACCATAAATGCTGATATTGCACCACAAACTAATCCCATATACAAAAATTTATAGTCGCCTCTAAGTAATAATGAAATACAAACTGTAAGAATGCAATTAATTACTACTGCAAGTTCAAAGTTTAGCAATATTGATATTAACATTGTTCCCACAAAAATTGGAATAAGCAAACCGCTATATAAGGGAAACAAATATCTTGCTATAAGAAGAATAATAATAGATATTAAGCAAAGCAAAAATAATTCTTTTCTGCTTTTGTATATTTTTTTATTATATTTTCTTAAGAAGACAGCAACTATTCCAACAAGAAAAAGCAAAATTGAAAATATTCCAAGAGAAAAAAGATAATCATATCTACCTTTTGTTTCCAGAAGATTAAGCTCCTCTAATAACTTTAGCTTGTCCATTGTAACTATATCGCCAAAGCTAATAATTCTCGATCCCTTTTTAATCTTAACAATATTAGCCTCATCATCATATGCTTCCTGTCGTTTTTTTTCCGTAGCTTCAGTATCAATTATCTGATTGGTTCTGAGAATACTTTTAGAAAGCTGCTCTCCAATGCTTTTCAGTTGGTCATTTATACCTTGCTCATTCTGATAGCTATTGAACAAATTTTGAATATGTATATCAATATTGCTCTCTGTAATAACCTCAGACATAGAACGTGATATAAGCTGTTTAGTCAATGATTCAAAAGCTTCTAATTCACTATCTGTAACAGTTGATATAAGATATTCAATTTGTGCCTGTGACAATGTTATTGACAGTTCATTTAATCTGTCACTTAAACTATTTGCTGCTGTTTTTCGAGCGTCTTTAAGATAGTCAATATAGCTTTTGCTATTTGGAGATAATCCAAGCTCCTTCATTCTTTTATCAACACTTGTTCTAGCAACTGATATAGCCTTAAAGAAATCGTCCTTTTTGTATATAACCTGTACAAAAGCCTTTGAATCTTCCTTTGTCACGGTCTCAACATTTTCTCTGGCTGATATTCTGTTTTCTTCAGTTAAAACTTCATTAACCACTTCTCTAGGCGCAGTTATATCATCAGTCGAGACATCACCTATATTTAATTTATATTTTGTAGGTTGAGCTCCTGTTTCAATTATAATAAAAGCAATTAATATAGTAATAATTACCACGAATGAACGCTGAACAGTAAAGTTTTTAGTAATTTTACTTAGTTTATTTTCGCTTTTCTTAGCTTTTTTCATTTGCTACCCCCAGGTAAGTGTTGTATATTAGCTATACGCTTAAGTCTTTTGTTTTTCTTCCTTTGAAGAGTGTTTATCATACGCTACTATAATCTTCTGAACCAGTTCATGTCTGACTACATCCTTCTGAGTAAGGTAACAAAACTCAATACCATCTATATCTTTCAAAATAGTAGTTACTTCCTTTAGTCCAGATTTCTTGTCACCCGGTAAGTCAATTTGAGTTATATCACCTGTTATTACAGCCTTTGAATTAAACCCAATTCTTGTTAAAAACATCTTCATTTGCTCTGGTGTAGTGTTCTGAGCTTCATCTAATATAATAAACGAGTTGTCTAAGGTTCTTCCCCTCATATATGCAAGAGGTGCAATCTCTATCATACCTCTTTCAAGATACTTTAAATAAAGATCGGCTCCCATTATTTCGTAAAGTCCGTCATAAAGTGGCCTTAAATATGGATCCACCTTATTTTGTAAATCTCCAGGCAAAAACCCTAATTTTTCACCTGCTTCTACTGCCGGTCTCGTAAGAACAATTCTGTCAACCTCTTTATTTCTAAAAGCTGTTACTGCCATAGCAACAGCCAGAAAAGTCTTTCCTGTACCTGCAGGGCCTATTCCAAAAACAATATCATTTTTTTTCATTGCATCTACGTACAGCTTTTGTCCATGTGTCTTATTTTTAATCTGCTTTCCTTTTGCAGTTAGACAAACATAGTCAACTAAAAGTTCATCAGCTTTTTCTATTTGCTTCTCGTTTGTAAGTCCTACTAAATACTGTACATTTTGTCTTGTAATATTTTCTCCACGTTTTGCAATGCCCAATAGCTTTGTAACAATTGTTTCAGCTTTACTAACATTATCTGCTTCTCCGCTGATTGCTATTGACGTATCTCTAGTCACAAGCTTTACATTATAGGCCTCTTCAATAATTTTTATATTTTCATCGTAATTACCAAAAATATTCATTGCGTATTCTATACTGTAAAAA
>JAEWZA010000136.1 GCA_023395575.1 Bacillota bacterium | reverse complement strand
TTTGGTTTTGTGCAACCATTTTCCCATCTGTTTACAGAAATAAATTCAACATGAAATTCAGTGCAAGCCCTTCTTGAGAAAGCCCCAATTCTAAACGTATTTTTTTTCACAACTTAATTCAATATATATAACCACCAAAAAACTGTTAGAACTATCATGTTGAAGTATACCATAAGCTGTAGTATCATGCAATTTTAAAAATGCCACATTCTGTAAATATATCTAGTTAAAAAACCGCCTTGAAATCTAAATTCAAGACGGCTTTTAATGTCTATTACTTATATTTACTCATTATATGTTAAAATTACTTTTTCGCTTCTTTTCACCCTTTAGTTTTTAATAAATTCTTATCTATAGTCTTTTCAATTGTATCACCTATTGAATTGTCATAATAACTATATTCAATATCCCCTATATTATTAACTTTTACCTCGGGAGAATAGCTTTTATTGCTGATATTAATTTCACCGATTTTATCATAATATCCAATCTTAAAATTTTTAGTTATATAGTACATTCTATAAATATTAAAATTGCTAGAACCATATTGCCCAATTAAAAACTCATAATCCCCATCTCCATTATAATCTTTTAAAGTTATATTTATCTTGTCCTTAATTGTGAATTCATCCCATTCATTTAGCTCGTAAGAATCTATAACTCTCCCGTCAATAGTATCTATAATACGTAACTTAAATTTTCCTATCCAGTTTGCCCCAAAATTAATTCCTGGAAGGTATTCTTCGTAATATTCACCATTATACAATTGAATCGCTAACAGATAATTATCCTTATTCATATTGTCTAATGTACAACTACCTAATGTAACTTCCGTTCTGACACTAATATTGTCTTGTTCTATATTCGTTTTATTACCTTCACTACTGCAACCGCATATAAGCATAGAAATAAGTAAAATTATACAAATTGAACTTTTAATTTTCATAATTATTTCTCCAATCATATAAACTTTTTGTAGTAGCATATAATACCTTTAGCAAAGCCGGTTTTCCAGTACTATTTTCAACATAAATAATATTTATATTGGGTGAGAATTCCATATTGAGAGAATTAAATAGCATAAAATTCTTAAAATTTACTTCTTTTATCTTCATATAACTCACTCCTCGTCTTATTATAAGTATTTCCAAATTTATGTATATAATAGGGTTAGTAACGCTTTACAATAAAATACGCCTTAAATGCGATATATTAGAATTAGAATTATAGTTATCTTCATTAACTAAATTTTGTTTCCATTTTTATTTATTAGTTTAAAAACCCATATACTGAGTTAATAATCTATATTCAGTGTCTGAATAGTAACTGTCCTTATTATTTTACACTATTTATGATAACTTAAATAGATTTTTGGAAATTCCTTATACAACTCACTTTAATTATTTAGTAATATTGTGAGTACGATAATATTATTTTGCCCAACTTTCCCAACTGAATATTGTCTGGGCTCAAACCCCAAAAAGGACACATTGAATTTCTTCAATGTGTCCTTTTAAAACCTAGCAGAACTACTCTTCTACCTTTTCCCCAATACTTTTCTCTTCCTTTTTTTCATTTATTTTTTCTATAATCCCAGGAACCATGTCAAGCAGCTTGTCAAGTCCACCACTTTTCTTTATTGGAAGTAATTCAACCTTATCATCTTTTATAACCAAAACTGCTGTTGGAGCTACCTTTGCACCGATACCGCTGCCACCACCATCTCCGTTATTTCCATTTCCATCAGTCCCACTACCGCCACCAACTCCCAATCCAAATGAAATGTTAATGAAAGGGACAATTGTAGTTTCGCCAATCTTCATTGGTTCACCTACCACAGTTTTTGTTTTTAAGAAATTCTCCAGTTTTTCAAAAATTACATTCATGCTTTCGTTGCAATTGAAGTTCGCCATGACCTTAATCTCCTTTTTATTTTTATTTTGATATTTTTAAACAAAATGCTTCTAAATGGTTTTGTAAACACAAATCCTATCGCAACTAGTATAAGATAGCCTATGCGTATGCTTCCTCCCATTATAAAGCTTCCTTCTAGTACCTCATCTTCAAAGGTAGGCTGAAGATTTATATTATATTTATCTAAAATTGCAAAGCCTGCGCCTTTTATTCCATACAACAATCCTGTATACATCGGGTCATCAATCCCCACTTTGGCTTGTAAATGAAATTGTCTGGGCTTGCAATGATTTAGTAATTTCAAAATACACTCTAATCCTCTTTTTAATACTTCCTGTGTAAAATAACTGTAGGGTGGCTTCTCCTTTTTCTTTTTTGTGACTTCCTCTTCTTTCTTTTCTACCTCATCACTAGAATTCTTGCTACTATTTGGATTTATTTTAAAACCTAATAAGTTGAGCTTTGTGTTATACCCTTTTCCTGTAATGTAATTGAACCTCATTTCAATACCGCCAAACAACCATGAAACTGTGCCCTCAAGCATTGTACTCCCGAACTTTTCTCCGTCCAAATAATATTTAAATGGAATAATCAGCACTGCTGAAAGCACTATAAAAAGTACTATTAATAGTGTAAGCAATATGTATAAAATAATCATTCCTATTGTATAAAGAACCAGCATTGTTGCCTCCAATTAAATTTATTGATTAATCTCGTATTAATCTTTACAAGATGTTCATACTTATCAATGGACAGATGGGTTAAAAATAATTGCATGAATCAGTTGTATAAGAAAAGCTTGCGTTTTTTGAAGCTTGAAAGTTCACCATGTAAGCACTACTATAATTTTGAGCTATTTTGCCTCCAACATTCTTTTGACACCCTTTGCAAATCCTTTTGCCAATCCTTTTGATGCCTTCTTGAGCACTTTTGGAGTTTGTTTTGCCCCAGGCATATACTCCAAGAACTTACCAGACATTTTTATGGTATCAACTTGCATATTAACAACCTTTTTTACACTAATTTTAGCTTCTTCACCTAAGAAATTATCAATTAAATCTGCTTTGAGCATATCTAATTCCTCTGGATATTCAAGCTCATAATTGCTTTTGTTATTTAAATCCCAAAACATGAGTTTAAGTTCAGTTAATTCTCTTCTACATTCTTTACATATGCTTAAATGACTATCAACAAATATCCTTTCCAGTGGGTCAATTGTTTCTTCTAAGTAATCCTGTAGTAATAAAGCATCTAATTTGTCACAACTCATTTTGTTATACCTCCCAAACTCCCTGTACAGCTAAATATTGCTTAATTGATTTTCTTCCATTATGTATTAATGTTTTAACTGTCCCCGAAGGCAGCTTCATTGTGCTTGCTATCTCATCGTACTTCATCTGTTTCATATGTCTTAATAAAACGGCCATTCTTTCCCTATCAGGGAGTCTTTGTATAGCCTCCTC
>JAEWZA010000008.1 GCA_023395575.1 Bacillota bacterium | reverse complement strand
GTGTAAAATAGAAGATAATCAAATTAATAACTTAATAGATAATAAAGTACTTGAGAGCTTTTCAAAAAATGATACTGATGAAATTATCTTGAAGTCATTGCAGGAAGAAGTTGATGAATATTTCAAGAAAGGCGTAGAATCTACTGCCGAAAAAAAGGATAATACTCAAGCTGTTGATACAAGTATAAAGGCAAAAATAAGTATTGGCTATTTGGATTACGAAAAAAATGTAGAGAATGCACTTAGAAAAAGTAGGGACATATATCCTAACATTGAGATTACTGAAACAGTATATGATACTAAAAACGCTCAAGAGATGATTACCAAATTAAGTACAGAACTGATGGCTGGAGCAGGACCTGATATAGTTTTATTCTACAATTATTATTTTAATATTAATAAAGTTATAGATAGCGGAGTTTTTACTGATTTAAATAGCCTTATAAATGCAGATAAAGAATTTAATAAGGATGATTACTATCAGAGAATTTTTGATGCAGGTATTTATAATAATAAGAGGCTATTTATACCTTTAGGATATTCTGTCCCATTTTTTACAACAACTAACTCTACACTAAAAGAAAATAATATTAATATTGATAAGTCGGGTTTTTCACTTGAGAGCTTGAGTAAATTGGCAAAAAGCTTTGCTCAGAATAAACATAAAAGTAAGAACTTAATTGATTCTACATTTCGATTTACGGATATGATGGGTAGCAGCGGAATCCAATTTGTTGATTACAAAAATAAGAAATCAAACGTTAATTCAAAAGAATTTATTAAGCTTATTGAGGAATATAAAGATATATACTCTTCTATAGCTACAGATGATGAACGGTCGAAATATGCGTCTGCAATTGATATGATACAAGCCGACAAATTAGTTCTTGGATTTGATCCAATGAATAAATCTCCTGAAACACTAAGATACTTTAATTCAAATTATAAATCGGTTATAGGAGACGAAATGCAAATTATACCTATAATAAATAATGGCGTATGTTATGCTAGTTTAGATCAACTTGTAGCTGTAAACTCCAATTGCAAGAATATGGAGGCAGCTTTTAAGCTTATAAAAATTATGCTTTCAAAGGATATACAGAAAGCAACTGATAGCTATGGAAATAATAATAATAATTGGACTCTGCCTATTAATAAGCAAGCCTATACAGAAGATATGAAATTTTACATGGGAGATGAAGATCTGGTGGCGTTAGGTCTAGGATTTCCATTAATGAAATTACCTGAGGAAATTAATGATAAAATGAATATTATTATTGAAAAAATGCTGCCTGAACACTCACTTGATATTGACATTGAAAGAATAGTTAATAAAGAATTAAAAAATTATCTTAATGGTAAGTCTTCCGCTGAGCAAACTGCAAAAGCTATAGACGATAAGGTAATGCTGTTTTTGAATGAATAAAATTCTTTATTGGATTATCCCTAAAAAATAAATTCTTTAAGGAATCATCAACTTCAGGAGGGGTTATGAGACACAAGCTCTCTTTAATTTTATTAAGTGCGATGATTGCTTTCAGCCTATATGCTTGTTCATTTCAAAACAGTAAGGGAGAACAAGAAGGAGAGGTCTCTTCATCAGAACTGACTGTACTAAGCTGGTCGAAAAGCAAAATAGATGGAGTGATTTATCAATTCAGTACTATGCATCCTGAAATTAGATTGCATGATAAAAGATATTTCGATAATGATGAGGGTGGGTTTAAAGAAAAAGCTATTACAGAGCTTATGGCAGGCGAAGGCCCTGACATACTGGTTTTTAGAGTTAAAGAGTTTCCGAATCTACATAAAATACTTGAAAATGATATTTTGCTTGACTTGAACAAGCTGATAGATGAGAGTGAATCATTTAAAATTGAAGAATACAATAAAACTGTTATGGATAGTGGCGTGTATGAGGGTGAACGAAATCTTATTCCACTATATTCAAATTTGCCAGTTATGATAACAACTAAATCATTTCTTTCAAATCAGGGCATTAGTATTCCAGATAAAGGCGTTACTTGGCCAGAATTAGCTCAAATGGCAAAAAAATTTGTGAGCAATAGCAATAATAAAGGTAAGTATATGTTCAGCAATGATTTTAACTATGAAAACTTGATGCAATGCAGCTATATGAAATATATAGATTACATCGAAAGAAAATCCAGTTTTGATTCCGATGAATTTATATCGCTTCTAAATATATGCAAAGAGATTCAACCTGCTGTATGCCCTACCGAAATTGCAAAAAAAGCTAATTCAGCCCAACATCTTGCAAAAGGAATAGTTGGATTTGTAAGAGACGATGACACGATGGAATTAAGCAATTTATTTGGCTATAACTCAATTTGCAAGCAATACTTTGGAGAAGAAATGTATCTGATACCTTTTCCTTCTGACCAAAAAAGTGCAGAGATAATTGGCAATACAAGAGTTATGGTAGGTATAAATGCAAATTGTAAAAGACCGCAAGAAGCTTTTGAGTTTATTGAACTATTATTAAAAAAGGATAATCAGACTCCGTACATTAATATTACGAGAAATTATGTTAAGGGAACACCTGTAAATATAGATGCATGGAATGAAGAATTAAAATATTACATGGGTTCAGGGCTAGGAATAGAGAAACATCTATTTGGTGACGAAATAGGGGTTATAGAGTTTATACCATCACCACTAAGCTCAAATAAGGGGGCAGAAATTGATCAACTATATAAAAGTATAACGAGAGTAGAATTCAGTGATTACAGGGTTTTAACTATTTTATCTGAAGAGACTAAAGCCTTTTTATCGGGTAAAGCATCAGCAGAAAAAACAGCAAAAAATATAAATCAAAAGGTAATGCTGTACCTTAATGAATAACAAAATTGAGTATTGCAAAGAAAGACGCCAAATAAATGGAGGGGGTATCCCATTAATATTTTTATTTTTAATTTTACGTATAAAATCCCTGTGTAGAATTTTTTGTAAAAAACGCGGAGTATGGGACTGGCCTTGTAATTCAAAATTGTGGCTAATTTCATGT
>JAEWZA010000497.1 GCA_023395575.1 Bacillota bacterium | reverse complement strand
AATTGGACCTATAGCAGCATCGGTGCCTCTAACAGTTGCATCAATCGCATTTTTTGCAAGACTAGCAGAATCTGCGTTTGAGGAGGTTGATAAAGGCTTAATTGAAGCAGCTTTGGCAATGGGAGGCAGCTTGAAGGACATTATTTCGGGAGTTCTTTTAGTTGAGTCATTACCAGGTTTAGTTAGAGCGTTTACAGTAACCTTAATAAGTATTATTGGTTTTTCAGCTATGGCCGGAACCGTTGGCGGTGGTGGTATTGGTGACTTGGCAATTAGATTTGGATACTACCGCTATGAAATGGATGTAATGTTTATCTCTGTAGCATTATTAATTTTAGTAGTTCAGATAATTCAAGGCTTAGGTGAAAAAATTGCGAGAGTATTAACTAAAAAATAACCATGTTAATTATACCGCCTCCATAAAATCTTCACATATTGGTGTTAATATAAGCTTAATACTGAGAGAAGATGGAGGAGGACATGAGTAAAAATAATCAGAATAGAGCGGGAGCAAAAAATTTAAAAAAATCCCCAAATAAAATAGTTGTTTTTGCTAGTGTAGTGTTAGTTTTAATTGCAACGATATTTACAGTTATAGGAATCCTGGGGAAAAGTACCAATAAGACAAACCAGGCATCAGTTGATAATAGCGATTTGGTAATACCTATAAGTGAAGTTACTGAGACAGCTAAGTATTATCCTTATTCGGTCAATGGAACAGATATGGAAATTATTGCGCTCAAAGCTAGTGATGGAACTGTAAGGACAGCATTAAATACATGTCAAGTTTGCTATGATTCTGGTAGAGGATATTATATGCAAGAAGGAAATGCTCTTGTATGTCAGAATTGTGGCAACAGATTTAGTGCAGACCAGGTTGAACTAGTTAAGGGTGGCTGTAATCCTGTTCCGATTATAAAAGAAAATAAAACTGAGAATGGAACAAATATAACAATTTCAAAGGAATTTCTAGCTCAGAATGTTGAGTTGTTTACAAATTTGAAAACTAGATAAATGAAAATAGTGAAGGTGGCTTAGTTATTACTAGCCACTATTTTTCTTGATTAACGCGTTGTGCTAATTATTTTTGAACCTTACAGAGTAAAAAATTATAGTACTTGCTTACTGGTACTTCCGTACTAACTTAACTAAATGGGCTACTCCCAAGATATTTGTTGATATTCTTAGGCAACTTTGTACTATGGTCCGTGCAAATAAATAATTAATAGATCCGAGGTAGTTTAGTATATTTTACTCTCATAGCAACTCCATAAAATCTTCACATTTATATGATAAAATTAATAAGAAGATTTTGATTAATACAAAGAGTTAAGTTTTCACATAGACTTTGTGTCAATTAGATTCCATATAAATATTGAAAATTGCAGTTATTTATCAGGAGGAAGCATATGGGGAAAAGGATAATTAGTAAAATTATTCAAGTAGAGGGTATGACCTGTACCAGTTGTGAAAGAAGGATAGAAAGCTCCCTTCAAAAGCTAGAGGGAATGGAAAATGTTAAAGCTATTTACAGCAGTTCAAATGTATATGTGACTTATGACTTAAATTTAATTAATTTAGATACAATCATTAAAGAAATAGAAAAGTTAGATTACAATGTAAAAAATAAACCTCGTGAAAATAACAGCAGCAATATTTCAGCAGTAACTAAAAGTAAAAATACAAACAGTTTAGAAGTTAGCCAGTTTGTTGGGATAGCTGTAATAATATTTGCACTATACATTATTATTAAGAACACTGTAGGGTTCAATTTTATACCACAGATTGAACAATCAATGGGCTATGGCATACTGTTTATTATTGGATTGCTTACATCGCTTCACTGTGTTGCTATGTGTGGGGGAATTAATCTAGCAGTTTGTACTAAATTTAGTATTAGTGCTAATGACACTAAATATGGTAAACTTATACCTAGTATATTGTATAATACAGGAAGAGTATTAGCATATACAGTGGTTGGTGGAATTGTAGGAGGAATTGGTTCGATAATCAGTTTTTCTGGCGCTGCAAAAGGTTTTGTAGCTATAGCTTCAGGCGGCTTTATGGTAATAATGGGATTAAATATGTTGAATGTTTTCCCAGTTCTTAGAAAGCTCAATCCTAGAATGCCAAAAATATTTACAAAGAAGCTGCATGAAGGTTCACATAATAAGGGACCACTATATATTGGACTACTCAATGGATTAATGCCTTGCGGACCATTACAGGCTATGCAGATATATGCTTTGGGTACTGGGAGTATATGGGCTGGAGCTCTTTCTATGTTTTTATTCAGCCTTGGTACAGTTCCTTTAATGTTTGGTTTTGGAGCAATAAGCTCAATATTGAGCAGCAAATTTACTCACAAAATGATGAAGGTAAGTGCAGTACTGGTGTTAATTCTTGGTATTGTAATGCTAAACAGAGGAATGGTTCTATCAGGAGTTAATACTAGCATGGTTATTGGTGCTGAAAACTCTTCAAACCATATAGCTAAAGTCAATGGAGATTTTCAGGAAGTTACTACGAAAATAGAATCAGGCAGGTATTCACCCATAATAGTACAGAAAGGTATTCCCGTCAGGTGGACTATTAGTGCCACTAGAGAAGCGCTTAACGGCTGTAATAACAGCATAAATGTACCGGAATACAACATTCAAAATAAAAAATTAAATGAAGGAAAAACTGTTATAGAGTTTACACCTGATAAAACAGGGAATTATATATATACATGTTGGATGGGAATGATTAGCAGTAATATTAAAGTTGTTGAGGATATCTCTAATATAAATGATGAAGAGCTTGAAACTACTAATGATTCTAGTAGCCAAGGAATTTTTGAAAGTAGTTGCGGCTGTTGTGCAGCTGGCTCATAGGAAACTAAATTTGCTGATGGTAAAATTCCTACTGATAAAATAGAAGTTGTAGAAATTAAGGATGACCAACAGAACAGAGAAACTTAGCCTCAGGCGATTGCTGTAGCTAAAATTAAAATAATTAGGAAGTGATATAAATGGATAAAAAACAGTCAATTAAGATTTCGGGTATGAGCTGTGCAGCATGTGCTGCTAGAATTGAAAAAAGTCTTAATAAGCTGGAAGGAGTAAAGCTTGCAAATGTTAATTTTGCAATGGAAAAAGCAACTATTGAATTTGATGATGAACAAATAGTTCCTGAGAAATTTCATGAAACTATAGAAAAGCTAGGTTTTGGTGTAATAAAGGAAGATATAGCAAAAGGCAGTAAGGCGGAGCTGAATATTACTGGTATGTCTTGTGCTGCATGTTCTGCAAAGATAGAGAAAAAACTTAATAAGACGGAAGGCATAGTACAGGCTACTGTAAACCTGGCAACTGGGCGGGCAAGTGTAGAGTATGATGTTTCTAAGGTTAAAATTAATGATATCATAAAAATAATTCAGGACTTGGGATATGGTACGCAAAGAGCAGAGGAAATAGACCAAGACAAAGAAAGGGAAAGAAACGAGAAGGAAAAAAAAGCTTTAAAGCTTACACTAATTATTTCTGCAGTTTTGAGTACACCCTTAGTACTTGCAATGGTATTTTCAATGTTAAATATTCCATTTCTATCGTTTCTTCATAATCCTTATTTTCAATTGGCAGTTGCCACACCTGTTCAATTTATAATTGGCTTTAGGTTTTATAAGCATGCATATTTTGCGCTGCGTTCAAAGAGCGCCAATATGGATGTCTTAATATCAATGGGTACCTCGGCTGCTTATTTTTTCAGCTTGTATAATGTGTTTTTTGAAGAAGTTCAGCAAGGTATGATGAAGAGTCTTTACTTTGAAGCTGCTGCAGTTATTATTACCTTAATTCTTTTGGGTAAATATTTAGAGGCGGTAGCAAAGGGAAAGACCTCTGATGCAATAAAAAAGCTTATGGGGTTACAGGCTAAGACAGCTAGAGTTATAAGAAATGGTATCGAAGAGGATATACCAATTGAAGAAGTTATGCTAGGAGATATAGTTGTAGTAAGGCCGGGAGAAAAATTGCCTGTAGATGGCAAAATAACTTTTGGTAGTTCCTCCATAGATGAATCTATGCTAACAGGCGAGAGTATACCCGTTGAGAAAAAAGCGGGAGATTATGTTATCGGGGCAACAATAAATAAGGTTGGTACCTTCCATTTTGAGGCTACGAAGATTGGCAAGGATACAGCATTGTCTCAAATTATTAAGATGGTAGAGGATGCTCAAGGCTCAAAGGCACCTATACAAAAAATAGCTGATCAGGTTTCAGGAGTATTTGTTCCCGTAGTAGTAGGAATTGCACTTGTTACTTTTATAATATGGTATCTTACTACAGGAGATATAACTCAAGCAATTGTAAGCAGCGTTGCGGTTTTGGTAATAGCTTGTCCTTGTGCATTAGGACTGGCAACACCAACAGCGATAATGGTTGGGACAGGTAAAGGAGCAGAAAATGGCATACTTATTAAAGGTGGAGAGCATCTGGAAACGGCCTATAAATTAAATACAGTTGTGCTTGATAAAACGGGAACAATCACAAAAGGACAGCCAGAGGTAACAGATATAGTTGTTTTGGGGAAATTAGATAAAAGGGAAATATTAAAGCTTGCAGCTATTACTGAAAAAAGCTCGGAACATCCATTAGGTGTTGCTATCTATGAGCATGGAAAGAAAGAATTTAATATTATCGATGCTCCAGATAAATTTGAAGCAATACCTGGCAGAGGTGTCAAGTCAGTTGTTGATAATAGGGTTATCTATATGGGTACACGTAAGCTTATGAAGGAGCAAAATATTGCAATAGATTATGTTGAAGCCGCCATAGTAAAGCTTGAAGATGAAGGTAAAACTGCAATGCTGATGGCTATTGATAATACTTTAGAAGCAATAATTGCCGTTGCTGATACCTTGAAGGAAAGTTCAAAGGAAGCTATTGATGAATTGCAGAATATGGGTATTGAAGTTTACATGATTACCGGAGACAATAATAGAACAGCAAATGCCATAGCAAAGCAAGTGGGTATTACTAAGGTTCTTGCAGAGGTATTACCGGAAAATAAAGCTGAAGAAGTAGAAAAATTAATGGCTAATGGAAGAATTGTCGCAATGGTTGGTGATGGAATAAATGATGCTCCTGCACTGGCTACTTCAAATATTGGAATGGCAATGGGTACAGGAACTGATGTTGCTATAGAGGCAGCAGATATTACTCTTATGAGGGGAGATTTGAGAACAATTCCAGCAGCAATTCGCTTGTCAAGGAGAACTATGAGAAAGATTAAGCAAAACTTATTCTGGGCGTTCTTTTATAATATAATTGGAATACCATTTGCAGCCTTTGGTCTTTTGAATCCAATGATTGCAGGAGGAGCAATGGCATTTAGCTCGGTTTCAGTAGTAACAAACTCGTTGAGTTTAAAAGGGTATAACCCTGCAGAGGCACCTCACAAGTATAGAACAATTGAAGAATTTGCAAAACAGGAATGGCAATATAGAAAAAAATAAATATTTAAGACTAGGTTTATAAAGGTATGTGCTGTATATTATATTGTTAAAGGCTGAATAGTAAACATATAAGGAGGAATTTATTATGGCAAAAGATGTAAAAACTTTAAATGTTGATGGTATGGCTTGCAGTCACTGCGAAAACAGTGTTAAAAAGGCTGTGGGTGCATTAAATGGAGTATCTAATGTAACAGTGGATTTGCAAGCAAAAAAGGTATCAATCGAATTTGATTCTGAAACAGTAAGCTTGGACATCATAAAGGAAACTATTGAAGATCAAGGCTATGATGTTGTTTAAGAAAAAGATATTTAGAATTACTGAAGTTAAAGAACAAGTAGTAGCAATAGATTGGGAAAAATCTGTCTGGAGCTGATAATAAAATGATTAATAGTGTAAAAAAAATACTTGTGGTAGATGATGAACAAAAGATAGTTGAGGTAGTAAAGTCATACCTCAATCACAGTGGCTATGATGTATTTGAAGCTTATAATGGTGAGCAGGCTATTGACATTTTTGAAAAATCTAATCCCAATCTAGTTATCTTGGATTTAATGCTTCCTGATATGACTGGTGAAGATATCTGCAGACAAATCAGGAGGCAGTCTAGGGTACCCATTATCATGTTAACAGCAAAGGTTGAAGAAGAGGATATTCTAAAAGGGCTAGATATTGGTGCAGATGACTACATAACTAAGCCATTTAGTCCGAGGCAGCTAGTTGCGAGGGTTAATGCTATACTTAGAAGAGTTACTGATGAACCGGCTTTGCTGACTAACACCATAAACTTTAATGAAAATGATTTAGTTATTGATAATCTTAGCTATGAAGTTAAGAAAAATGGAAATAACGTAAGCTTAACTCCAAACGAATATAAAATTCTTATAACAATGATTAAATATCCAAAAAAAACCTTTACCCGAGAAGAGTTGATTTGCATGGCATTGGGAGAAGATTTTGATGGTTATGATAGAACAGTTGATACTCATATCAAAAATTTAAGACAAAAAATTGAAACTGACCCGAAGAACCCAAAATATATATTAACAGTTCATGGAGTAGGTTATAGGTTTGGTGGTGATTGAGGTTTACATAAATTAACACGTAGTGCTAATTATTTTGTGAACCTTGCAGGATAAAATTATAGCGCTGACTTACTGTTACTTCCGTACAAACTTATCTAAATGGATTACTCACAAGA
>JAEWZA010000495.1 GCA_023395575.1 Bacillota bacterium | reverse complement strand
GTAATTGGGTGAATAGCATACGCTCCAGTGAAGGTTCCTGTTTTTTCTTTTGTCGTAGAAAGCCTTTCAATATCAGTTTGCTTCTTAGTATCTTCGATATATTTTTCAATTGAGGCTTTATTTTCAGCAGTGGTGATTTTATCCACAAGTTGGTTCTCTGGTGCCAAAACGACATATGTTACACCATAGAGAGTATCAGCTCTTGTAGTAAACACTTTAAAGCTTAGATCTTGGTCAGCTACCTGAAATTCAATCTCAGCACCTTCTGAGCGTCCAATCCAGTTTGTTTGAATCTTCTTAGTTTTTTCAGGCCAATCAAGTGTATCCAACTTGTCAATAAGCTCTTGAGCATACGCTGTGATTTTGAAGAACCATTGTGTAAGATCACGTTTAGTTACATCGCTTTCACATCTTTCACAGGTGCCATTGATAACCTGCTCGTTTGCAAGAACAGTATTACACTTTGGGCACCAATTAACAGGTGCATTCTTCCTATATGCCAAACCAGCTTTGTATAATTGAAGAAATAGCCACTGTGTCCACTTATAGTAATCTGGAGTACAGGTTTTTAACTCGTAATCCCAATCAAAGGTTGCACCTAATTCTTTTAGCTGATTTTCCATTGTTTCAATGTTTTTTAGTGTTGAATCTTCTGGATGTATACCAGTTTTAATAGCATAGTTTTCAGCCGGTAAACCAAAGGCATCAAAACCCATTGGATGAAAAACTTCAAAACCTTGCATTCTCTTCATTCTTGCCCATGAATCAGTCAAACTGTAATTATACCAGTGACCAACGTGTAGGTTCGCGCCTGATGGGTATGAGAACATTTCTAGGCAGTATAGCTTTTTGTCAATATTTTCAGGATTAAATTTGTAAATCTCAGTATCTGCCCATTTTTTTTGCCACTTTCTATCTATATCTGCTGAGTATGGCATTTAATCAACTCCTTTTAAAATAATTATATCCAGTTTTTGTGTAAAAATATAAAACCCGCCTCTAAAAAAGAGACGGGATAATCCGCGGTACCACTCTTGTTAGCTTTAATAGCTCACTCTGTCCTTTAACGCAGGATATTCGGCTGATTTTGTCAGCGGCTCCACGGCGAGTTCAAAGGCTGTAGTCTACTGCAATTTCACCATTTTTGCAGCTCTCTGTCAGGAAAACAATACGCCCCATATAGGGCATTTCCACAAGACTCAATTTCCCTTTACTAATCCGTTTCATAGCTTAATATTTTATTTTATATGTTAGGCAATAAATTTTCGTACAAAAAATTTAACTCAAAAAGTTAATTATTCGCGAAATCTATTCTAGATTATCATATATACAATATTTTTTCAATGCTTTTGAGCACCTGTTTATTTGCATTTTAAGTATATGCAGAGCTGGTTTATGTTCCTGAAATTCTTTTGGTAATTGGGTGCCAGAATTCTGAACATTTATACAGGATGTGCAGCTATATATTATCAGTTAACATAAAAAGAAATAATATATGAACTTCTGTCCTGCTATTTACATAAAATAAATTACAACATAATTATGGAGAGGTAAGGATGATGGGAATGATAAGTACTTTTTAAAGGAGGTGCCGAAACCATGTTATTAAAAAGAGCAGTTGCAGTTTATTATGTTTTAACTGACTAAAGTCAATTACAGTTCAAGCGGGTTACTGCCAGTGTCGATGGGATTAGCTTCAAATCCAAGCTGTTATCCGATATCATTGGATATTTAGCTGATAGTAATTGACTTTTAAACGCAATTTAATATGACATGGGAATATAAATGAATAAATTTATAGTTATAATGGCAGGTGGCTCTGGCACAAGATTGTGGCCTCTTTCCAGGGAAGTTAAGCCAAAGCAGTTTATTAATATTGATGATGGGAATTGCATGCTGGTACGAACTATTGAGCGTGTATGCGAAATTGTACCTGCAGAAAGGTGTTTTATTATAACCAATAAAATGCTTGTTAACATTACGCAGAATACTGTTAAGGATTTAATACCTTATTCCAATATACTAGTGGAGCCGGAAAAGAAAAATACTGCAGCCTGTATTTCTTATGCTACCTTACTTTTAAAGGAAAGGTATGGTGAGGGCTTATTATGCTTTGTACCAGCAGATGGTTATGTTAAGGACAATAAAGCTTATAAAGATGCCATAGAACGTGCTTATGCCGCTGCTGAAAAGACAGATGATTTAGTTATAATAGGGATTACACCCACTTATCCAGCAACAGGGTATGGTTATATTCAAACAGATGATTACGAGGATTCAGATAAAATATTGAGGGTATTGAAGTTTATTGAAAAACCTGATTTAGATACTGCAAAAAAACTTATCTCAACAGGTGAATATTTATGGAACGGTGGTATTTTAGTGGGCAGCATGGATGCAATTATAAAAAACATAACGGCATTTCTACCTGACCACTTTAACAGGTTATCTTATGCAATTGAACATGAAGATGAAGGGAGCGGTAACACATATATTGAAGATGCATATAATGAAATAAAAAATATATCTTTTGATAATGGAGTACTTGAAAATAGTAAAGACGTGTATGTTGTAAAGGGTTCCTTCGATTGGGATGATATAGGTTCAATTGAGGCTTTATCAAAAACGATGGAATTTGATGCTGATGGAAATGCAATACGAGGTAAACATTTTGGAATTGATACCTTTAATTCAGTAGTAGTTGGCGAAGATAAACTTATTGCAACTATGGGTATAGATAGTCTGATAGTCATTAGCACTCCCGATGTAATACTAGTCTGTCCAAAAAATAAGGCACAGGATATCAAGACAATTGTTGACATTCTCAAATGTAATGGGTATAAAAACCTTTTATAACAGGCAAGAAAATGTTACCCACTTCTATAAGTGGTAGGTTTTCTGGAGATGAGAATAGGAATGTTAATTAGAGAAATATACGTGAAATTAGTATGCTACGGAATAAATATTGTGGGATTAATTATATATTTGAAAACACTTAAAGACTTGTAAATCAACTTTCACACAGAAAAAGTCTATCGGTGCGGGAGACTAATCATGGATTTTGTTGACGAAGAGGCACCAACTAATTGATGCTATTATTTCTAAAACAACCTTCCATTAAAAAGTCTTCCACACCTTAAAATTTAAGTTTACAGCGACAGATGTAACATGAAAGGAGTAGACCAAATGCTCGAAAATGATAAACTCATTGACCTGTATAAAGTAATGCAGACTATCCGAAGGGTTGAGCATAGCATAGAAGCTGAATATAAGTATGATGAAATAAAGACACCAATACATTTGTCTATCGGTCAAGAAGCAATATCTGCAGGGGTGTGTATGTATCTTGATAAGGATGATAGTGTAATTGGAACACATCGCAGTCACGCGCAGTATATTGCAAAGGGTGGGGACATAAATAAAATGATAGCGGAGCTATATCTGCGTAAAACAGGATGTTCAATGGGCAGGGGAGGCTCAATGCATTTAATTGATCCTGATGCTGGAGTACTTGGTTCTACTGCTATCGTAGGGGGAAGTATTCCCATTGGTACAGGTGTTGCACTTGCAGCAAAGCTTCAGAACAAAAATAATGTAACAGCCATATTTTTTGGGGATGGAGCAGTAGATGAGGGTACTTTCCACGAAAGTCTAAATTTTGCAGCAATAAAAAAACTACCAGCGATATATATATGTGAAAACAATTCATATGCAATTAATTCACATGAAATGGTAAGACATTCTTCAAACAAAATATACAAATGGGCTGAAGGATATGGGATACCTTCTTATCAGATAGATGGGAATGATGTTCTAAAAGTTGCTGATATAGCCCAAGAAACTATTTTAAGAGCCAGAAGTGGAGAAGGACCATCATTGATTGAATGTATTACATATAGGTGGAAAGGGCATATCGGGACAGTAAATGATGTTGGTGAAGGTCAGAGACCTCAAGCAGAATATGATTATTGGATTTCAAAATGCCCCATAAAATGGTTTAGAGATTACCTAAAAGGTATTGGTGTTCTTGACGACAATATGGTTCAGAGCATAGATGATGAAATAAATCAAATTATTAAGGAGGCTTTTGAGTTTGCTCAAAATTCCCCCAAGCCATTACCCAGTGACTTACTTGAGTTTGTATACGCTGATTGAGTAGAAATGATATTTGTCAAACAAATTTTTGTACCCAAATGGGTGTGAGGGAGGTTAGTATGCCCTGGACAACAATTGAAGTTGAAAAGCAGGATAAGTTTTATATTAAAGACGATTCAAATGAAAATAGAATTATTTCATATAAGGATGCAATATATGAAGCCTTGGATCAATCTATGGAACGGGATTCAAGAGTCTTTATAATGGGTGAGGGTGTTGATGACCCATCTGGTGTATTTGGAACAACAAAAGGATTGCATGAGAAATATGGTGCTGACAGAGTATTTGATACGCCAATAGCTGAAAATTCTTTGACTGGTATGGTGACAGGAGCTGCAATGGCTGGACTTAGGCCAGTCTTTGTACATAGCCGAATGGACTTTTTAATTATTTCTTTGGATCAATTGGTGAACCATGCCTGTAAATGGAGCTATATGTTCGGTGGGAAAGTAAAGATTCCTTTGGTGGTTCGTACTATCAGTGCAAGAGGTTGGGGTTCTGGGGCACAACATTCACAATGTGTACAGGGAATGATGATGAACGTACCAGGTCTAAAAATAGCTGCCCCTGCTACACCCTATGATGCAAAGGGACTTTTAATTTCAAGCATAATAGACAATAATCCTGTATTATTTGTTGAACACAGATGGCTGTATAAGACTATGGGTAATGTTCCTGATAGCCTATATTCCATTCCTTTTGGGAAGGGTGTGATAAGAAGGAAAGGTACCGACGTTACTATAGTAGCAGTATCTTATATGGTAATAGAGGCTCTGAAAGCTGCGGAAAAGCTCCAGTCTGAAAATATATCTGCTGAGGTTATAGATTTACGAACTATAAAACCTATCGATGAAGATCTGATCTTTGAATCGCTTGCAAAAACTGGGAAGCTGTTAATAACAGATACAGGCTGCAAAACAGGAGGAGTAGCTTCAGAAATATCGGCTGTTGTGGCTGAAAAGGCCTTTCACTTATTGAAAAAACCTATTGAAAGAGTATGCTGTCCGGATGTACCAACACCGGCAAGTGATGTATTGGAAAAAGCGTATTATCAGGATTCTGAAAGTATATTTAAGAAAGTACTTGATATGATGAAGTGATTTGTTAATTTCTTGCGGTCACAGACAATTTGCAAGTTTGAGCACAATTGACTTTATGTGGAATAGTTGAGTAATTGACTTATGTGAGCAGGGGGTGGGGTATGCAATATGGACAAAATTATTGAACAGGATTGCATGGAGTATATAAAGAGAATTAATTTTGTGCCGCTGTATGGAAAGACAGTGTTAATAACAGGTGCTAATGGACTAATTGGAACTTATATAATATATATGCTCCACTTGGTGAATAAACTGGAGGGAGCTAATATTAAAATTATCGGAATTAGCAAAAATGCTCCTTGTCAGGCACTAAGAGATATTTTTGAAAGAAATTATAAATTTATTTCAGTCGATCTCAATAAAATAGATTATACAGAATTACAACTACACACAGATTATATTATTCATGGTGCAACCTATGCACAGCCTGGCAAATTCCTAAGAAATTATCTTGATACCATGCATTTGAATACTTCTGCTACTGAAAAGCTCTTGCAAAAGGCAAAGGATGATGGTGCTAAGTTCTTGTTTTTAAGTTCATCAGAAATTTATGGGGAACCTGACAAGGATAACATTCCAACGCCAGAAGAATATCCTGGATTGTGTTCGCCTGTGGGCATAAGAGCTATTTATTCTGAATCAAAAAGGATGGGTGAAACACTTTGCTTTGCATATAAAAACTTTGAAGGTGTTGATGCCAAGATTGCCAGGATATCTATGACCTATGGCCCAGGTGTCAAACTAGATGATGAAAGGGTAATGGCTAATTTTATAAAGCAAGCACTAAATAACAAGAAAATTGTTATGCTTGATGATGGTAGTAAGGTGAGGACATTTTGTTATATAGCAGATGGTATATTGATGCTGCTTAATATTCTTTTATACGGTAATGATTTTGTTTACAATGTAGGAGGAAAGGATTGTATAAGTATTAGAAAGCTGGCTGAGGAAATATGCGCCCTGACAGGAGGTACTCTCTCGGTTGAGCTACATACGCAGCCTACAGCACAAGATATTAAAGTATCCCCAGAACATGTGGAATTGGATATTAATAAGATATGTACAGAATTTGAGCTTAAGCATTTTAAACCCTTCAATGAGGGGCTGACTCGCACAATTGTTTGGAATGTGCTGAGAAGCAAAGGGTTGTAAGGATATATATTATTATTTTGTTATACTTAATTTGTAATAAATAAAGCTCCATGATATTATAGGAATATAAAGGTAATGATGTTTGCATATCTTACCATGTTACGTCGCATGCTGCGATTACATAAAAGGTTGATAACTGTTTATATGCAAACTAGTATAAAATCATGGGGTGAAGCTATATGGGAAAACTAATTATAATTATACTGGTACTAGTTTTTTTACTTTGTTTTTGTATATATAACAGCTGGTTTCAGAGAGAAAAAAGTAAAAGTATGTTTGAACATGAGAAAAAGAGTATATCGCCTTTTAACAGCTATATAGCATGGGCGATATATTCTGTTGTCATAGGGATATCTATTTTTTTAATAATTGGATATCAAATATATATTTTGATGGAGGCTATAAAAAATATGTAGTTTAGCTTTTTTGCAATAAACTCTTGATAAGAATCTCTGATATGATACCTCTTATGTAGACAAGTAAAATAATCAAAGTCTACTTAGGAGGTATTTTTTATATCAGTACGAAAATATATTTCTGTAAATTAACATTCACACTTCAATTATGGATTACATAAAATAACATGATAACCATTCTTATTGAGGTGATAAGAAACATGTCAAGTGATAGATTTCTACTTATTAAAGCCTGGAGTTATACGTTATGGGCTGACATTGATCATGTATTGTGCCAGCTTCTAATAGCTGAGATAACAAACAGAATTCCTGTCATTTATTGGCCTACACACTGTCTACACAACGGACTTGTCCAAACAAACGGATTTGAATTATATTTCGAACCAATTTCTAACTACACAATTTACCACATAGCAAAACCAGATTATACCTATTACCCACCAATATGGGATTCAGATAGCTTATTAGCTGATGATAGAGATAGGGATACCTGGATGTATCGTAATATTGGAGATATTATAAGCAGCGATGCAAATGTGGTTGTGGGTGATGCCTACTATAATGTGTCTGAGCTAATTCCATTTTTAAGGAAAAATCACTCGGTTTATGGGATGAGTTCAGAACAGATATATCATTATCTATATAGCAGATATATAAGAATTAAGCCCGATATTGATATGGAAATACAGAGCTATTACAACTCATTGATTAAGAACAATTACCCTGTTTTAGCTGTTCATGTACGCAAGGTTGACAAAAGTATGGTATTCGATGCAAGAAATTCTAAAGAATATGGAAATCAATACTGGAATAAGGTTTATAAAAACTACACCAAAAAGAAAAATGAAGAGAAAATCAGAAAAATATATCCAAAGGGAAAGATTAAGAAGCCTAATGACTTGTACAAATCTGAAATTCGAAAATATATAGAAAAATATAATATTAAGAAAATATTTTTACTTACTGATTGTGAAGAGACTGTCAGAGAATATAAAAAGTTATACGGTTCTATGCTGCTATTCACTGATTGCAAGAGAGTTTTAGGCGGAGATTGTATTTCACATATGGAAAATCCAATGATTAAAAGGCGCAGAGGTGTTGAGATTATAAAAGACACATATATTGCTTCAAAATGTGACTTTTTTATAGGGAATGACTTTTCTCATCTATCTCATATGGTAACGCGGATAAAGGACTGGGGAGATAGAAGTGTAAGCCTCTTATACTGGCTCTATAAAAAGCGAAAATATCCTATAAACGTACTGCTAATAGTTAAGAAGGATAGTAATAATGTTTTATCCCGCATAAAAAATAAAGCTAAAGAGCTTATAGATAAATATAAGAAAAAGCTATTAAAAGGGGGTTCTTGATATGCCAAGTGAGAGATTTTTGCTTATTAAGTCTTGGGGATGTGGTTTTTGGTCAGATGTTGACCATGTTATGGGGCAATTACTTGTGGCTGAATTGACAAATAGAATTCCTGTGATTTATTGGGGCACTAATAGTCTTTATGCAGAATCTTTTAAAACAAATGCCTTTGATCTTTATTTTGAACCAATATCTGAGTATACCATTTATGATGTGATTAAACCTCAATATACATATTATCCACCTATATGGAGATATGACAACGTAATTGTAGAGGATCTTGACAAAATCACATGGATGTACCGCAATTTAGGTGACCTGATGGGCAGTGAAGCAAATGTGGTTGTCAGTGATGTGCATTACTTTGTACGTCCAATTATAAATTACATTACAAAAGACCACTGGGCTTATGGAATGACGTCACAACAAATTTACAGGGGACTATTTGATAAGTATATAAGGCTTAAACCAGATATTGAACTTGAGATACAGGAGTTTTTTAATGCTAATCTGAAGGATTGCAGACCTACACTTGGAGTTCACATAAGAGGGGGAGACAAAATACGTGAGGTTGAGAATCTATCAAGTTTAAATAAGAGATATCATACTGCTATAGCTAAATATATAGATAAATACCATATACAAAAGATTTTATTACTGACAGACTGTGAAGATATTGTGAAGGACTTTATGAATAGATATGGTTCAAAGGTAGTATTTACCGATTGCAGAAGAGGGGCTATAAATGCAACTGATAACGCTCCACATTTGCAGGACTATACTCATAAAAGACGTAAGGGAATTGAAATAATTAAAGATACCTATTTAGCTTCAAAATGTGATTTTTTTATTGGAAATGGATATTCCAATGTATCATATACTGTAAAACGTTTGAGAGACTGGCAAGAGGATAATATAATATTATTTTTTAGAGACTTGAAAAATGAAATAAAATTAGCTAAAAAACGGGCTAAGGCTGTGAAGAATAACTACAATATAGAAGAAAAAAAACATAAGATTGATTACCCTGAATTGTACGGAGGTGTTAACACATATGTCAACTAACAGATTTCTTCTTATAAAAGCATTAGGTAAAAGCATTTGGACAGATGTAGACCATGTTATTTGTCAGATTTTTGCAGCCGAACTGACAGACCGTATTCCAATTGTATATTGGGGCATGGAGAGTAATTACAGTGTTGCTTTAGATACTAATTCATATGAACTATTCTTTGAACCAATATCCCAATATAGTATTCATGATATTACTCGCAGAGAATATACCTTTTATCCACCAACTTGGAAATATGAAAATCTATTGGCAGAGGATACTGACAGATTTAAAATGGAAAACCGCGATTTAAGCAGTCTTATGCGAAGTGATGCAAATGTTGTGGTAAGCGATGTCTATTATCCCTTAAGAGCCCTAATACCATGGGTTAGAAAGAGTCACTGGGCTTACGGTAAAACACCCTATCAGATATATCGCCAGCTTTTTGACAAATATCTTAAGCTTCAACCTTCTATAAAAAAGGAGATTCAGAAATACATAAATACGAATCCCAATTTTAGAGATGAAAGACCCATTATTGGTGTCCATGTAAGAGGTAATTCAATTGCAAATGAGGTTGCGCAGATATATGACTTAAATGAGTTTTACAAACCTAATGTATGGCAATTTGTTGTCAAATACAATGTCAGGCACATATTAGTAATAACTGATTCTGCGAAAATCTTAAAACAATATAAAAAGCTGTATGACAGACAGGGTATGATGCTTTTTACAGATAGCAAAAAGGTTCCTTTCAAAGAACGCATTGCTACTTGTCTGCTTGATTATCCAAATAAAAGGCAT
This sequence comes from Bacillota bacterium, assembly GCA_023395575.1. Lineage (GTDB taxonomy): Bacteria > Bacillota > Clostridia > Acetivibrionales > DSM-1351 > Ruminiclostridium. Next base: position 1,880 of record JAEWZA010000495.1, on the reverse strand, counting down.
AAGGGTGTTGAGCTTGTAAAAGATACTATTGAAATTATTAAAGACACATATCTGGCAGCACAGTGTGATTTCTTTTTAGGTAACGGTTATTCAAGCTTATCCAATACTGTGATGCGCCTAAGAGATTGGCCAGAAACAAATATAAAGCTTTTATATTAATTATTTTTGCTAACATAGTGTAAGCAAAAAGCATATGATGAAGTATATTCAAAATTTATATAGGCGAGAGGAGATATTTCGATGTCAATAATTACTCTTATTCAGATTTTTGATGACGTATACATTGACTCATCACAACCTGATACAAATTTCAGCGATTCAACAGTCTTGTGGGTTGGAAGACAGGAAAATGGGGCACTTCAAAGGTCACTGCTAAAGTTTGATTTAAGCTTTATTCCAGCAGGTTCAAAAATTATTACAGCAAATCTGAATGTCTATCTTGATTATGATGCAAGTGAAATGGAAATTCAAGAAACCATTACACCATTTGCTATTACAGATGATTGGGATGTTTCAACAGTAACATGGAATAATCAGCCTGAGGTAAGCAATTCCATAAGAGGCTTTACAACTAATTTGTCTACTCCAGGATATTATTGCTTTATGGTAACTGATTTTGTGGAAAGATGGGTTAATCAAGGTTTTGCTAATAATGGCTTGGTATTGAAAGCAAACGAAATAAATATTGATGATAACAAGCGTTTTGTTAGCAGCGACGAAACATTAGTTGATAAACAGTCATTTAAACCTGTATTTGTGGTCCAGTATGAACCTCTCCAGACGGAACAGACAGAAGAAAATGATATAGAGGAGAACCCTCCAGTAAATGCTAAAACTAGTATTTCAGCGAAAGGTGCAGAGACAGACCATGAGGAGGTAACTACAACTGATGAATACCAGACAACAATGATAAGAGATACTTCTGATAAGACACATGTCAGCTTTTTTGTGAATAATTTAACTGAGAACTTAGCTGACGTTGGAATAGAAGTTAGCTCCGATGGTGTAAATTTTTTAAGGCAAAGCTATGATCCAATTCCTCAAGGACTTGAGATATTTATTCCTTATTACTACGCACCTTATACCCGTTTATACTATAAGTCTAAATTAGAGGGAGAACATACAAAACTGAGTATAGATTTTGTTTCTCAAGCCTAAAAATACTTGTATGGTTCAATTGGAGTTTTATGATAGTCAATTATAGATTAAAGGCTCCGACTTTTGTCGAATGGTGTTTTAAGTCGATAAAAAATTGACTTCCATTTGAAGCTAAGAAATAAATCTAATTTCGCATATATTTCATTGCTTTGAATATATATTAATATGATTGTAAATGTAGGAGTGAATAAAGATGAATTATACCCCTGAGGAGTTAAGAGGAATATCTCTAAAAAGGTCTATCTTTGATGGTTACAGTAAAAAGCAGGTTGATAATTTGCTTGCTTTAATTAGTGAGGATTACGCCAGACAATTGAAAGAAAATGAAGAGTTGAAAAGCAAGGTTGCTGCTCAAATTGAAGCGATTAGCCACTATAAGCTTCTCGAGGAATCACTTCAGCATTCAATTCTTGTCGCACAGCATACAAGTGAACAAGTTAAGGCTAATGCATGTGAAAAGGCCAAGTTTATAACAGAGGAAGCAGAAGCCAATGCTAAAAAACTTTTGGAGGAGGCAAATCTGGAAGTAGTTAAATGTAAAGCGAAATGTGAAGAACTAAAGGCAGAAATAATATCATATAAATCAAAGTCAGAATTAATGCTGCAGGCACAATTAAAAATACTAAAGCAGATGTTTCCAGAATGACGTGTTGCTACATATAACGAGGCAAGAAAATGTCCCCCACTTTCTATAAGTGACAGGTACCGCTTTGGTTTACAGA
>JAEWZA010000484.1 GCA_023395575.1 Bacillota bacterium | reverse complement strand
CTTCAATTATTTGCTTTTCCAAACCACTAACCGCTGCCATTGCACCAATTCCATCTGCTGCTGCTTCCTGCATAAACTTTCCGCGGTTATGTACAATTTTTATAGCGTCACTAAATTTTATACCACCAGAACATGTTAATGAAGTAATTTCACCTAAACTGTGTCCGCATAAAAAAGATGGTTCCACTCCTATCTCTTGCATATATACCTTAAACATTGCAACACTCGTTGTCAAAATTGCAGGTTGAGTATTTTCTGTTCTTGTTAGCTCTTCCATGCTTCCCTCAAAGCAAAGCTTTCTAATATCAAAGCCAAGTACTTGATTTGCTTCTTCAAATGTTTCTCTTACAACAGAGTACTTTTCATGTAGAATTTTCCCCATACCTACATATTGGGAACCTTGTCCAGGAAAAAGTAATGCTACTTTTTTCATAACTATATCTTCCTTTCGGTTTAATAATAAAAACAATACCTATAAAATTAATTCGTTAAATTATTTGTAATTGAATTTAAATATTCACTTAAATGTTTATATATTTGTAATAAAATATTTTTCTCCTCATTTTTAAGCTCATCAACTTTATCTATAATTTCCATAATAGCATGTTTGTGAACATCTGATAATATATTTGATTCAATTTGTTGCCTTGATTGCATATAGGCTTTAACTCGTATCTGCTCAAATTTATCAGCTATTTTTGAATAATCATTACATAATTCTTTAAACTCTTCTGGCATATCATATTTAGACATTACATAAACAAGTCTATTATAAATACTTCTCTTATGTTCGGCAAGTAAATGTGTTGCTCTGTAGTCCATTGTAAATATCCCGTTAAGCATCTTTCTTAAATTGTCTAAGTATACATCATATACCTTAAAGCCACATTCATACGAGCCACCTCTATGCTCTAAGTTATGTAAGAATATCTTGGTCTTATCTTGTATGGAAAACAGATAGTTTTTAAGCTCCTGTGTAAATACTTCAAGAGAAAATGGATATTCTCTATCGCTTTCATTAAGCTTTAAAAGACGAATTGAAGACCATTCACAGTGAATAGATGTTTCCCCGTAATTTATCTTTGCACTTTCATATGCCTTTAAAAATAAATGGTACTCAAACTCAATTTTAGTAAACATATTATTTTCATTGAAGCCTATTGCTTTTATCAATCTTAATTCGTTATCATATCCATATATTAAAGATTCATGTATGAAGTGCTCACCACCAAATGCAGTTTTATTTGGAAGTAGGCTCTCATCCAAATTGATGATGAGATAGTACCCATTATTTATGTTTTCAATAACAAAATCAATAATAGACGGAATATTCTTCAGCACATTTAATCCCAAGCTTTGATATTTTCCAATTTCATCCACAAAGTTGTAATTCTCAAGATAATTAAGCAACACATAACCATCGTCACTAGTGTATGCTAGTATTTGGACAAATTTGTTGTAATACCAGGGTAAGAAATTATCTTGAGTTAAAGTAACACATAAAGGCAAACTCCAATGCAAATATACTGTAATATCCCTTTGCATTACAACTGTAAGTTCTTTTGATTCCCCAGAATCAGATGTCTTATATTGAGGTACCTTTTCGTCCACAATACATAATGGCAAATTCAAGTGCGAATATTCTGTATTCTCATTTTGCATATCTTTAGTTTCAACAAAATTAGGTGTCTTATATAAGAGTTCTATTTCTTTTGCAATATAATCTTTATCTAATTCTATAACTTCATTAACTTGCTTTTCTTCTTTTATGCTCCCCTCAATATTACTATTTAAATTTACTATACTCTCTTGGATACTATTTCCTTCATCACAGTTGCTATTTTGTTTTTCATCTACAAACTTTGATAATTCGGAGATTGTAGGATACCAGCTGATATCAGCATACCCTATTTCAAGATTTTCTTTTCCCATTTCTGCTTCTAACTTGAGGGCAAGTAATGAATTACCACCTAATTCAGTAAAATCATCATGTATATCAATTTCATCAAGTCCTAGTACTTCACCCCATATTTGACCAACTTTAAGCTCTGTCTTGGTATAGCTGCCATCTGACTTACCCTTTAATTTTACATTATTTATCCAGCTCTTTGTTTCCTTACCTTTACGCTTGTCTGCCTTTTCCCTTACTTTTTTTGCTGCAATTCGCATCTCTTCTGAAAGTTTTATTGGGAAATTAGCTTCATTTTCAAAAACAATGTTTTGATAATTAGGTTCTGCTATGATTGCCCGACTGACCTTTTTATTTAAAACCTCATCAAAGGTTTTTATAGCATCCTCAGTAGAAATACCCTTGAATACCCCATTAAAGTCAACACCATAATCTACAGCCATTCCTGTTTCTTTCCAGCTAGTCCAATTAATTGACAATGTTCTTTTCCCTTTTTTGTTTCTGTAGAAAGAGAAAGCATCCAAAAAGCTATTGGCAGCTGTGTAGTCACTCTGACCAACTCCCCCAGCAAGTGCCACAATAGATGAAAACAATATGAAGAAATCAACTGGGTCATTTTGTGTTAGTAGATCAAGTATCAAAGTTCCATCAATTTTAGGTTTAATTACATTGCAGAATATATCTTCTCTTTTATTAATTATCAAACCATCTCCTGCAACACCAGCAGCATGAATAATTCCTTTAATAACACCAAATTCAGACCGCAGCCTTACAATTAAATCCTCCATTTGCTCAAAGTTTGATACATCCGCACTAAAGTATACAATATTCGCCCCACCAGCCTGCATTTGTTTTATAGCTTCAAGCCTGTCACATAATTTGGCATCTTCTTTTTTTTGTATAATGCTATCCCAATTTTCCATGGGTGGGAGCTGTTTACGTCCAATAAGACAAATATTAGACTTTGATTTCTGAGATAAATACTTGCAAACTTCAATACCCAATCCGCCAAAGCCACCAGTGATAATGTATATTCCTTCACTCTTGACAGAAATTTGTTCTAAAGGCTTCTCTGCAATAGGAAGCTCTTTCATATATTCAAGGTATCTTTGACCATTACGGTAAGCAGTCAAAGGAGTCTTATCTTGAGACAGAATTTCATTCAGTATAATTTTTGCACCTGTGTTTTCGTCAATATCTATACAACGTACTTTAAGATTTGTAAACTCACTAGCTATTACCTTTCCCATACTTAAAAATGCAGCGTTTTGAGGATTTATATATTGCTCCTGACTAGTTACTTCAGTTGCAGCTTCAGCTACTAACACTAATTGTATATTATCTTTTATTTCACACTCATATAAGGCTTTTGTTAAATGGAAAAGGCTTAAAACACCTTTATCTTTAACAGCTTTCAGCTCATTTCGTACATTTTCCTGATTAATTTTTCCAACATTAGTTAGGTGTATTATTCTAGTAGGTATAAAATCTCTATTAACTAAATCAGTTAATAGTCGTACATAATCTGCTCCTGTAGTACCTATTGCATATTTACCGTTACTAATTTGCTGATAACAATCATCGATAGATACCTCAATTATCTCAGCTCCGCTAGCTTTCATCAACAATGTAAGGTTATCTTCAATACCCGTTTCATTTCTGAATATTAAAACCTTTTCCTTCATTTGAAGTAACGCGGTGAACTCCTCTTCTATTGGAACCCATTTTGTTTCATAATATAGTCCTGCTTTTCCTGCTAATACTCTAAACCTGCTATTGACATCACTCATTTTTTTCACCATGTAGCCTTTTATATCTGCAAACACATCACCGTTTTCACAAAATAACATGATGTCATAAGAAGCACTATCTGTTTTCTTGTCCTCCTGATCAGTTCTCTTTATATAACTATAAAACTTACTTGGCATGGCTCTATAAATATTTAGTGTCTTATAAGCCAGCGGCAAGTAAACTCCGTCTCCTAATAGCCCATTGCTTGTATTAACAGCGCAATCCAGCAGAGCAGGATGCAACTTATATTCATTTATATCATCAGTAAATTCCTCAGGGAGTTCAAAATAACTCAAAAATTCTCCCTTTCCAATATACACCTCTTTTAAGCTTCTCCATCTTGGTCCAAAAACAGCTGAATCAGTAACATATTTTTCTTTATCTATAACACCCTTTTCCTTGCACTTATTTTTAATTTTATTTAAATCAATACTTCCATGTAAATTTTCACATGGTTGAGCATAAGCCTCAACATGCCTTATCCACTTGTCCTCCATTTTGCTTGCAATAGTAAACTTAATGGTTCCTTTATCCTGTTGAACTATAACCTGTACATCTTTGTATTGACCCTCATTTACTAACAGCGGGTCAATGAAATAAACATCTTTTAATGTAACAGCTTGTTCCATATCATTTAATGCGCAGACTTCTCTTATCATTTCTAGGTATGTAGTTCCAGGAACTACAGGGCTTCCCATAATACGATGTTCATCAAGTACCCAGTATTTTTCAGGATTAAGCTTTGTAACATATATCTTTTGATTGATTGATTCCACTAATAAATGGTCTAGTAATGGGTGCTTCAATGACTTCCCATTTATAGTTGGTTGCTCATCTTCTGCTTTTTTCCAATCTACCCAACATCTATTTTCTTCAAATGCGTATGTGGGTATACTAACTTTTCTAGCTTCTATATTGGAATAAACTTCTTCCCAATTAATATCAAACCCCATAATATATTCATTTATAAGATTATCAATATTTTTTAAGCTTAATTCAAAATTATTGTCATTTTTCTCGTACGAGAGTTTTCCTTTCGAACCCGTATACCTATAATAAACACCGTTATCTTCATACTCTTCGTCAAGATTTGTTTTATTTAAACTTTTTATTTTAATTAGTGCATCTTTTATACTATTTACTTTGAAAGCCAGCCTATGTTCATAGTGATTTCTACCTATTGCTGCAGTATAGCAA
>JAEWZA010000474.1 GCA_023395575.1 Bacillota bacterium | reverse complement strand
TACTCAAACTTCACAGTTAATATACTGCTTAAAGCACCCCTCTTTACTTTCTGCAAGGTATCAGCTAACTCATTAAATTTTATAAAATAAACCTGTATTTAAATTTTTAACATATATTCATAAAATATTTTCATCTTAAACGGGTGGGCGCAAAATCAGAAATTAATATTTCACCCTATTGTTCTGTCCAAAAAAACTTTGTCTTAAGAATAACGGCATATAATTCAATTTAACTTTGACTATCTTTGACCTTTATTCCATAATACTAAATTCTGTATAAAAAAGCAACATCATGTTTTAAAAGGCATAAGCTAATTAAAAGCAGTTTTCTGATATTGTATTTTATTTTCTTGAGATAGCTTGTGTTTTCTTGAATTTTTTAAGTTCTGTTAGGCTTTGTTGTTTTTAGGTTTAAAGTGGTACAAAGAAATAATAATCCAAAAACTTTAGAAATCCTTTTTCAAGTAAATCATATCAACCAGTTGAATATCATTTTCATAAATTGGGTGATCATAATTGTCAATGAAAAAATTTTTTACTCTATGAGATAATACAAATCCACAATGCTCATAAAAAGAAATTATTAATGGACTTTCTCCAGTACCAACAAACATCGTTCTACATTTATCCTTATAGTACTCAAATATATATTTAATTAGTTTACTTGCATAACCCTGTCCTTGATATTTCTCATAGGTCGCTAAACTTTTTAGTTCAAATATACCCTCACCTTCTTGAGTTACTACACAGATGCTTTTTAAATCACCATCGAAAAGAGCAAACATTTCTCCTCGTTCTAAATATCTATCAATCATACTTTCTTGCTCATCTGCTAAAAGCAATAAATCCAAGAACCTTTTTTTGCTCTCTGTAATTATTTTTACTTCCATGTGGTCTCCCCCCTTATGTAGATACGTGTGCTAAAAATAGATATTCTAGCAGTCAGTATTTTTAAAGCTTAATTGGCTCAAACCCACACGAGCTCTTTTTACAATGACCTATACTGAATTGGGTCCTTGCAGCCTGCCTCTTCAAAGGCTCGTAGTCTTAATTTACAGCTGTCGCACACCCCACATGCCTGGTCATCACCATTATAACAAGTCCAAGTACTGCTGTAGTCTACGCCTAATTCTTCTCCCAATTTTATCTCGTCAGATTTTTTCATATTGATAAATGGTGTATGTATTTTTATTTTATTGCCGTTCTCAACAGCACACACTGTACCAAGGTTTATTGCGTTTTCCATTCCATCAATGAATTCCTTGCGGCAGTCCACATAGCCAGAGTAGTCCACCTCGCTCACACCTATAAAAATATGCTGTGCACCTTTTGCTTCTGCATAGGACGCTGCATAAGCAAGGAATATCATATTTCTGGCTGGCACATAGGTTGCAGGCACTGAATTGCTTTCCAAATCAGCCTCTGGCACCTCAATACTATTGTCAGTAAGTGCTGAGCCTCCCCACGCATCCATATTTGTATTTACTATAATATGCTCCTTAACTCCTACTTTTAAAGCTAATTCCTTTGCACAAGAAATCTCCTTTTTATGCTTTTGCCCATACTCAAAGGATAGAGCATATATCTCGAAGCCCTCCGACTTTGCTAAATATAGAGCAGTAGCCGAGTCTAACCCACCTGATAACAATACAACTGCTTTTTCCATTTTTAATAACTTCCTTTCATTTATAATCTAATTTTTGAGCATAATTCTTTACTCCATAGATACAGCACCCAATTGCCCCATTAAATTGAGGCTCTTTAACATGAATAACCTCATCAAAGTCATTATGTAAATAATGAGCTAAAGCACTGCTATTTGCAACTCCACCTGTCAGTACAATCCTTTGACCCCTAAATCTTGTAAGAAGCGGTCTCAGTCTTCTATACAAAGAATAGTTAACCCCTGAACACAGTCTCTCTAAAGCAATTCCTTCTGCAATTTTCCCAATTAACTCTGATTCTGAAAATACGGAGCAGGTTGAATTAAGTTCAATTGGGTCTTCATAATATTTTGACATTTCTTCAATGGATATTTCCAATACTCCTGCCATGTTTTCCAAGTATCTGCCACATGATGCAGCACATTTATCATTTAGTTCCAGGTCCGTTATAAGTCCCTTCTCAACCTTGACTACCTTAACATCCTGCCCTCCCACATCTATTAGAATAAAATCCTTTAAGCCAGTTTGATATAGAGCTCCATATACATGAGCTTTTATTTCTGTTATGGGTTTGAACCAACTGATATCTGTATTGTTCCTCCCATAGCCAGTCGAAACGGCTTTAACAGGCTGACATATCCCAAGCCTTGTCATATCCACCTCAAGCTTATCCTTATAAGTACAATAATTTTTATAAAAATACATAGTACTTATTTTTTTCTTATCTATAATTATGTCATTGTCCATAAGGGCAATTTTGACCTCTCTACTTCCCAAATCTATTCCTAACACTTTCATTTACATATGCATTCCTTTCTCCTTAATATAGATAAAAATATAATTGCATTGATTAGTTGGTGATATCTACGTTCTTTTGCCGGAAAAACTACACTATGTAAGTATAAACCCACATAGACTGAGAATCATCTATATTCGGTTGCTGAATAGATTATATAACTTCTATATATATGCAATCTTCAATAAGCATATTATAAATATCCTGCTACTCACTTGTTTCCAAATCCAAAAGCATATCAAGAAAGGCTTCGATTCTCAGCTTTGTTCTAGAATCAAGGCAATTAGATTTATCCCCCTCAATTGTCAGAACTGGAATATTGAGAGCTTCTTTGATAACAATATCCTCAATTGCTCTGTGACAGAAGGACTGTGTATAATGTATGATTCCATCAATCCTTCGCAGCTCAATTTGTTTATTTATTTCCTTCAATCTGAAGGTTAAGTCATAGGGATACGTATAATCGTAATACTGTTCATACACATTCTGCGCATCCTTCGCTCTCGGAAAAGCAAATTCCCTCTGAACCTCATTATATACAATTCGTGAATCAAATTTTTCAACATATGAATATATATCACAGGTCATAGGAGGAACACCTATGTACCCAAGACGGAGCCTATTATTTATGGGAGTTCTATGTCTGATTTCGTAAATTCTTCCCAATAATCTGTCTTTGAATTTTGACGGATTGCTTTCGAAATTACATATTTGGTTTAAATTATTTCCCGGGAGTTTGTCAACCACAACTCTGCCTGTATTGTCCTGCTCGCTTTTATTACAAAGGCTAGTAACAGTATCCAAATCAGACTGACTGCTAAAATCGCTTAACGCAACAAAGTCACTTAACGTAACAAAGTCACTTAACGTAACAAAGTCACTTAACGTGACTTGGGATATATGATTTTCAAATCCTGTTGCCTTATTTTCTATATAAGTAAGTTCATCAATTATCTTTGTATAATGTCTGACTTCATTGAGCTCTTTTCTTACTGCTTCCACCTGATCTAGCGTAACATTAAAGCTCTCCATAAACCTGTTAATTTCAGAAGTAACATTGCTTAAAGTATGCTCTGATGGATACGAGAAATTGTACACTTTAATTCCCCTCCTCTTTAAGACCTCAGAAAGTGCCTTGGTATTAGAACAATCCCCCTCCGTCACTCCAACTATTTCACTTATTCCACACCGTATACATGCACCATATATACCTTTAATCCAAGCACAGGAGCTTTTAGGAAATCCATCTCTTTCTGCTCTTTCAATGTCGCTTGCATACATTTCAGTAGCTATAAAAACATTATTTAAATCAATTACGTTATATCCCGCTGCAATTAACACCTCAATTGGTACAGTTGTCGTAATCCCAATATTCTTCATTTTGCTGCCTCCTAAAAAAGCAATAAAAAAGAGGCACTACGCCTCTAAATACACAAAACAAGCTGGCAAGCCAACATTCTATGTAAAAAATAAGCTATCCTACCGATAGCCGACCCGTAGTTTTATTTATAGACAGGATGGTTTCGAACTGTCTGTATTTAAATTTAATATAACTATAGCATGGTTTTTAAAGCTACGTCAATCCTTGCTAAGCTATTAACTAATGGGAATACGACTTTTTATAATTCAACAAATATCTTGGAAGTCCCCATTTAGATAAGTTTGTACGCTCAACAGGCTAAAGCCCATAAATAATAACACCAGATTTTTGCGTAAACCATTCTACAACGAAAAAATATAACACAAACCTAATAATCAAATCTGCTTCAACAAATTAGCCATCTCAATAGCAGTAACCGCTGCATCATAACCTTTATTTCCAGCCTTTGTGCCTGCTCTTTCTATAGCCTGTTCAATAGTGTCAGTAGTCAGAACTCCAAATATTACTGGAACTCCTGTATCTAATGATACCTTTGCAATGCCTTTTGATACCTCGCTTGCAACAAAATCAAAATGTGCTGTTGAGCCTCTGATTACAGCACCTATGCATATTACTGCATCATATTTCTTGGAAGCCGCAAGCTTCTGTGCAACCAGTGGAATTTCAAAAGCTCCTGGCACCCATGCCGTCTCAATATCTTTTTCATCAGCTCCGTGTCTAACCAAGCCATCAATTACTCCACCATATAATTTACTGCTGATAAACTCATTAAAACGGCCAATAACAACACCAAATTTCAATCCATTTGCTACTAATTTTCCCTCATAAGTTTTTACTGACATTTTTTATTCCTCCCAATTTATAATTAATTTAAGCCCTTATCAAAACCACTAAGGATATGACCCATTTTTTCTTTTTTTGTTTTCATGTAAAATTCATTTGCCTCTTTTGCAGCCAATTGAATAGGAACCCTCTCTACAATTTCAAGTCCGTATCCGCTTAGGCCAATAATTTTCTTTGGATTATTAGTTAAAAGTCTTATTTTTCTTATGCCTAAATCAAATAGAATCTGTGCTCCTGTACCATATTCTCTTAAGTCCGGAGCAAATCCCAACAGCACATTGGCCTCAACTGTATCCTTGCCTTTATCCTGAAGCTCATAGGCACGTATTTTGTTTACTAAACCTATTCCACGCCCTTCCTGGCGCATATACAAAAGTACTCCCTTTCCTTCATCACTTATCTGCTTTAGGGCTGCCTCCAATTGTTCCCCACAATCACATCTTTGTGAGTGAAAAGCGTCCCCTGTCAAACATTCAGAATGTACTCTTACCAATATTGGCTCTTCAGGGTTCTCAATGTCGCCCTTAACTAATGCAACATGATGCTCACCATTAACAATGTTTTCGTATGCAACAATTTTAAACTCTCCATATTTAGTAGGGAGCTTAGCCTTAGCAGCCGCTTTAATTACCTTTTCTTTATCTCTTCTATAGCTAATCAAGTCAGCAACTGTAATAATTTTAAGGTCGTACTTTTTTGAAAACTCCACTAATTGTGGTAATCTAGCCATAGTTCCATCATCATTCATTACTTCACAAATAACTCCTGCTGGATACAGACCTGCAAGCCTTGCTATATCCACAGCGGCCTCTGTATGTCCTGAGCGTTTTAACACGCCTCCTTCTCTTGCTATCAACGGAAAAATATGCCCTGGTCTGAGAAAGTCACTGCTTCCCGCTTCAGGATTTGCCAATTCCTTTATTGTATTTGCCCTTTCATATGCTGATATTCCGGTTGTTGAATCTTTATGATCTACTGAAACTGTAAAAGATGTCTTCATGGTTTCGGTATTTATCTCCACCATTGGCTTGAGTTCCAGAATACGGGCATGCTCTTCTGTTATAGGTACACATATTAGTCCTTTTCCATAGGTAGCCATAAAATTCACATGTTCATGCGTCACCTTTTCAGCTGCCATCAAAAGGTCTCCTTCATTTTCTCTGTCTTCATCATCCAAAACCAGTATCATTTTTCCTTGTTTAACATCTTCTATAGCTTCCTCGATAGAATTAAAATTCATATACTTCCCTCCATTAAACGCATTTTTGCTGACTTTTGTATCTATTTCATCAATCAATTAACATACATTATTACAATTAATATTGGTTTTATTTTATTACTGTTCTGACAAATAATTAAGCAAATCCGTTACTTCTAAGAAAATCAATGGATATATCTTTTTTTGTGTTTTGTAAAGTTGAATCTTGAATATTTCCTTTAATAAGCCTTTCCACATATTTACTTATTACATCACACTCAATATTTACTTTATCTCCTGCTTTGAGCAGTCCAAGAACAGTGTTTCCTGCTGTATGGGGTATTAATGAAACTTTAAAGGAGTTTTCATCAATGCAAGCAACAGTAAGGCTGGTGCCGTCAAGTGCTACAGAGCCCTTATAAATAATATATCTCATTATTGAATCTGCTGCCTCAACAGTAATCCATATTGCATTATCTTCCCGAACAAGGCTTTTAATTATTCCTGTTCCGTCAATATGTCCTGAAACAATATGCCCACCTAACCTATCTGACAATTTCAAGGCTCTTTCCAAATTCACCTTATCAGATAGATTAAGTCTGCTCAAGCTTGTCATTCTCATAGTTTCAGGCATAACATCAACAGAAAACCATGATGAAGCCAGCTCGACTACTGTAAGACATATTCCATTTACAGCAATACTGTCACCGATTTTCACATCCTCCAGAATCATTGAGCAATTAATTGAAAGCTTTATCGATAAGCTTCCGTGTACTATTTTTTTTACACTACCTATTTCCTCTACAATTCCTGTAAACATTATTCTCCTTTCACATATCCCTCTATGAGAATATCCTCATCAAATCTTTGAATATTTATATTTTTCATATTAATAGCATCCTTCATGAGATTTATTCCAGCTCCCTCAATAGGAGTTATTGCAGCTATTCCTCCAATTATTTTGGGAGCAATAAAAAACATCACTTTATCAACAATTCCACAATTTAAAGCAGCAGCATTTAAGTTACCTCCGCCCTCTAAAAGCACACTGTCAATTTCAAGCTTGTACAATTCGTGCATAAGTCTATTTAAATCCACATGCCCATTACAGCTTGGATTATCCAGTTTCAGAACGTTTACGCCCTTATCTTTGAGTTGTCTTTCCTTTTCATTGTCAATTAATGATGTGGTAGCAAGTATTACGCCAGATAAGGACTCCACATTAATAACCTGACTATCAATAGGTATTATCCCCTTGCTATCAACAATAATTCTGATTGGGTCTCTTCCTCTGCCAGAATTTAACCTAGTTGTAAGTGCTGGATTGTCAACTAGCACTGTATTTATTCCAACCATAATAGCAGAAACTCTATCACGTATAACGTGTACCTGCTGCCTTGAGCTTTCCCCTGAAATCCACTTTGAATCACCGCTAACTGAAGCTATTTTCCCATCTAGTGTCATGGCAGTTTTCATAATTACAAAAGGTATTTTACGACAAATATATTTTATAAATATCTCATTTAGTACTTTAGCCTCTTTTTCAAGAATACCATCTATTACTTCAATCCCAGCATCACTTAACATTTTTATTCCCTTACCGGACACTAATGGATTAGGGTCTTGCATTGCTATTACTACTCTTTTTATTCCAGCTTCTATTATTTTCAAAGCACAAGGGGGCGTTTTCCCATAATGTGAGCACGGCTCCAGATTAACGTAAATAGTACTCCCTTTTACATCCTGCTTGCTGTTATTAATAGCTACAACCTCTGCATGGGGGCCTCCCAGCACTTGATGATAACCCTCTGCAATAATTTCGCCATCCCTGACAATTACAGCACCAACGAGAGGATTAGGATTAGTTTTCCCCCAGCCTCCTTTTGCAAGTTGTATTGCTCTTTTCATATAGACTTCATGCCTGTTCATAAATCCTCCCCTGTCCATTTGGAACAAAAATTTTAGTAAAAACTTCAGTGAAGAAGCAGCTAACCTTTATTTATAGCTACTAGAGGAACAAAAAAAGTGCGCAAAAAACCCTGAAGTATAAAACTTCAGGGCTTAGTAAACTAATAGAAACATTTTAATTACACAAAAATTCTTCTCTCATCCAGACTATACTGTCGGCTCTGGAATCTAACCAGATCAGCCATTATGGCTCGCGGGCTTTACCGCCGATAAGGAATTTCACCTCTCCCTGAAGAACCAATATTTAGTTTTAAAGTTTTCTAATTTAATAACACCTACATTAATTATCATTTTTATAGAAATATTTTAAGTATCTTTGTTAGTAACATCTTTTTTACAAATAAAGTATTTATTTAAATTTATCATTTTTGTATTATATAGTCAAGAAACTTTAAAGATAAACAGCTCCGACGAGTAAAAATTTTTATTTGGTCTAAAAATATAACTCGCCTCTAATTTATGTTAAAATTTCCCATTTTGTATTTTTTTATTTTTTTGCTAAAAATACTAACTCTTT
>JAEWZA010000463.1 GCA_023395575.1 Bacillota bacterium | reverse complement strand
GTGCTATACTTATTCTCTCACCTAACTCCGTAGTAAAATAATCTCCATGCATACCGCTAGCATCCCCCAGCAAAATAACCTCGCCCTCCATTGGGCGAATAACCTCCACTAATTCATTTATATGTATTCCTAAATAATCTGTGAGTCTTTTAAGCTTCCCATCAACAAATCTATATACTGCAGTAAAAACCTGACTATTTCTTGCATCAATAATTGGGCATATCAGTGCCTTTGACATTTGCACATTAAAAGCTAGAGCATCTAGAGTATAAACACTTATTACAGGTTTTCCAGCTGCAAATGCCATAGCCTTAATTGTTGTAACACCAATTCTAAGACCTGTAAATGAACCTGGTCCAATGGAAGCCGCAAATGCATCCATTTCAGCAGCACTTAGATTCACTTTTTCCAATAAGCACTGAATCATTGGCATTAGCTTCTGTGAATGTGTTTTTCCCTTGTTACAATTATATTCTCCTATAATTATATCATCTTCCAATATTGCAACAGAAGCAACATTAGTGGATGTATCTACTGCAAGTATTCGCATACTAACCTCCCATGCCGACTTTCGGCAAAATTATAATGAACCAAACCCTATTTTCGAGCTTTTACAGCTTACCCTCATATCCAGAGTATCTATCTCCGATAAATTCAATAGCTATTTCTCTTACATCAATGCCTTTATTAAGATTTTTAGAAATTTTTATTCTTATTAATTCCCTTGGGAGTATGTCTTCTATCTGCTCTCCCCACTCAATTATTGTAATACCCTGACCATTAATGTATTCTTCAAAACCTATATCAAACATCTCGTCAGAATCAGCTATTCTATATACGTCAAAATGATATAACGGAAGCCTTCCTTCATATTCATTAACAAGTGTAAAGGTTGGGCTTGTTATATATGAAGTTATTCCAAGTGACTTTGCTATACCATTGGTAAGTGCCGTTTTTCCTGTTCCCAAATCCCCTGATAAGCATATTATATCACCACTATTAAATAGATATCCTAATTTTTTACCAAAATCAACTGTTTCCTCAAAGGAATGTGTTTCAATTTTAAACATTATAAACTAACCCCCATGCCGACTCTGGCTTAAAAAGCGTTATGTTCGACAAACTTAATATTTAGCTTCTTAAAACAAATTTGTACACAGACTTACACTCTGTACAAAAAGATATTTATGACTTTTTTCAGCATAATACCGCACTACACTGGCAAAAACCACTTGTGGTTTTTGTAGTTCGAATATGCACTATGTTTGCACAAACTTACTATTCGAGCTTTTCATATATGATATTTCCATTTATTATTGTCTTCTGCACCTGTGTCTTTAGTTCAAAAGGATGCCCATCATATATAACTATGTCTGCATCCTTCCCTATTTCAATAGAACCCACCCTGTCATTTATTCCTATAATCTCAGCTGCATTAATTGTTATTGCCTTCATAGCTTCCTTCTCATCCATGCCCTCTCTGGCAGCAATAGCAGCACATAGACATAAGTATTGCTCTGGAACACAAGGATGATCTGTCATAATAGCAACCTTAATACCTAATTTTGATAAAATACCAGGTGTCTTTAGATTTTGGTTTTTTAGCTCTATTTTCGATCTATCTGTAATAAGTGGTCCAACAATCACGGACAAGCCTGTTTCCGCCAAAACCTCTTTAATCAAATAGCCTTCTGTGCAATGATCTAAAGTAATATTGACATTAAACTCCTTTGCTATTCTAACTGCTGTCATTATGTCATCAGCTCTATGAACATGTGCCTTAAGCGGTATTTCTTTATTAAGCACCTGTACAAGTGCATCCTTTTTGAAATCAAAGTCTGGCTTCTCATATTCATCAGGATTATTTATAAAGCTCTTTAAACGCTCTTTATATTCCTTAGCCTCAAATAAACTCTCTCTAAGAATAGCAGCTGTTGCCATTCTTGTCATAGGCGCCTGGTGCTTTTCATTATATATAGTTTTTGGATTTTCTCCAAACGCAACCTTCATAGCCACAGGTTGTTTTATAATCATTTCGTCCACATATCGGCCATATGTTTTTAAGGCTGCAAATTGTCCACCAATGACATTTGCACTACCAGGACCTGTTACTACAGTTGTAACGCCGTTTTCATATGCCTCAACAAAAGCTCTGTCTGCATGATAAATAGCATCAATTGCTCTCAAATGAGGCATTACAGGGTCTGTAGACTCGTTGCCATCATCTCCCTCAAACCCTACTGCATCCTCCCACATTCCTATGTGACAATGTGCATCAATCAATCCTGGAAGGACATATCCTCCCTGAGCATCTATCTGCATTGCATTATTATGAAGCATATTTTCTACTTCTTTTTTATCTTGACCAATAGCAATTATTTTGCCATTATCTATTAATATATATCCATTTTCATAATCTATATCCGTCATTGTTATTATTCTTCCATTGTAAATTAACAGCATCAATATTTTCCTCCACAAAATACATTAAGTAATTAAAGCATTGTTAGTTATAACGCTTAGTTTCAAAATGAAATTTTTCGATTTTATACACCGTCAAAAACCACAAGTGGTTTTTGTGGCTCGAAAATGCACCTTGTTCGTACATACTTTATTTTCGAGCTATTACATTCAGCGGCATTTCATCGAGACAGGAGATATTCTCATCGCCTGAAAACAAAATCAGTAACCGCCACTTATAGAAGTGGGGAACATTTTCTTGCCTCGTTATATTATATCAATAAAAACAGTAAAAATAAAAGCAAAAGAATTTATGTAAAAATAATATCTTCAATTACTAATTCAACAAATATCTTGTGAGTAACCCATTTAGATATGTTTGTACGGAAGTATCAGTAAGCCATTACTATAGTTTTACCCTGCAAGCTTCATAAAATAATTAGCACAACACGTTAATTTTAATATAAAATGGTACTATTAAAAACCTGTTTAAGAATATACTTTTTATAGAGACATTATTAAATATATAAAGGTAGTGATTTAAATAGAAGAAATATCAAAGTTTCACACCGTTCGTGGTTATCAGCTTCTATCTCAGAATAAAAATCTTCTAACCTCCGGTATGGAAGACTACCTTGAAATGATATACAGGAATAGCATTGTCGATGGCTATATGCGCATAAACACCATATCTGAGCTTCTTAATGTCTCAGCTCCGTCAGCTACAAAAATGGTTCAAAAGCTTACAACACTAGGTCTACTTGATTATAAAAAATATGGATTAATTTTTTTAACTGTAAACGGACGAGAAATAGGTAAATTTTTATTAGAACGTCATAACATAATAGAAGCCTTTCTAAAGAACTTAGGTGTAACTGAAAATGTACTTGTTGAAACCGAGTTAATTGAACACAATGTTTCGGCTAACACTCTATCAAAAATATCTATATTTAACAGATTCCTCAGCCAAAATCCTGAAATAGCTAAAAAGTACAGTGAATTTTCCAAATCAAATACTATCGGCTAAATACCCAATCGTATCAGCCGATAGTTTAGGCTTTGAGTTTAGCTCAAAAAACAACTTTGTCCAAAACATAGTGCTTTTTTTAGCACAAATCCAAACCATTTCTCATCTATGTAATTCTTCCTCAGAAATAACTAACCACAATCCATATCTTTTTATTATTATTTAAAAACTGTAAATTTTAAACATTAAACAATATTTTGAGTTGTAACACTTTATTATAACATCACATATTTTAGATTAGGTAAACGAAATTAGACTAAGCTAAAGTTGTTAGCTGAGTATAAAACTGCTGAGGTGTTATAAATTGCTGGAAAAAAACTATATAACAAATGTAGATTCACAAGCAGCATCCTTGTCTGTTGTAAAAAATTTAAATTGTACCGGAGCAAAATTTAATAAGTTTAAAACTGCTCTTCGTTTTTTAGGGCCTGCCTTTATAGTAAGTGTTGCTTACATAGACCCTGGTAATTTTGCAACAAATATCAGCGGAGGTTCCAAGTTTAACTATAATCTGATTTGGGTAATTCTATGGAGTAATCTTATGGCAATCTTTTTGCAATTTCTTTCAGCGAAGCTGGGTATTGCAACTGGATATAATTTACCACAAATGTGTGGAAAAGTATTTTCACGGAGAACTAATTGGTGTTTTTGGATTGTTGCTGAACTTGCTGCAATGGCCACAAATCTTGCAGAGTTTCTTGGATGTACTCTAGGACTTTATCTGCTTTTTCATATACCTATGCCTATTGCCGGTGTAATTACTGCAAGCATTACATTTTTTATTATATACATAGGGAAATATGGTCAAAGAGTTTTAGAAGCAGTGATTTCAATATTAGTAGCGGTAATATGTATAGCCTATACCTTGGAGGTTTTCTTAGCAAAACCTGATTGGGCAGCTGCAGGACTGCATGCTTTGCTGCCCTCACTTCCTAACGGTGAAGCGGTAATGATTGCTGTTGGTATGCTGGGTGCTACTGTAATGCCGCATGTTATTTTCTTACACTCACAGCTAGTTCAAGAAAGAAATACTCACACTTCAGATGCAGCAAAAAAACAGCACTTTAAAATGGAAAGACTTGATATAACCATTGCAATGAATATTGCTTTTGTCATTAATGCCTCTATGGTTATTGTATCAGCTGCTGTATTCTATCGAAATGGCTTGGTGGTTGAAACTATAGAGCAAGCTCACCAATCACTGTCACCACTTTTAGGGGCTGCTTCAAGTGGAGCCTTTGGGTTAGCATTAATTGCTTCCGGACTATCCTCTTCAATTGTAGGAACTATGGCAGGCACAACCATAATGCAGGGCTTCGTTGGATTGAAGGTTAGCGATAATGTAACAAGAATTGTGACCATGCTGCCAGCTATGATTATTATTCTCATTGGTATAAACCCTATGCAAGCCCTAATAATTAGCCAGGTTATACTAAGCTTTATACTTCCTGTTGCAATAATTCCTATGTTAATAATCACAAAACGTAAGGATTTAATGGGATCTTTAGTCAATAAACCTGTGACAAACATAGTAGGTGCTATAATCACAAGCATAATTATTGCTGCAAATGCAATATTACTGTTTCTTACGTTTACAGGGGGAGTTTAATGCTATCAATTAAAGAACTTTAGTTTTAGAAATGTAATCGTTTATCAAGTGTTTTTTATATGATATATTTATCGGAAAGCAAAGAACTTTGTATATATACAAGACAAAATACTCCCTTTGGTTAGAATAGAATCATTAACCAAAAGGAGTATTTATTAATTCTTTTACCACAAACTCATTTAGGAAGTTTCATTGCCTAGCAATTCAAATCGCTCTAAATCTATACTATATAATAGTTTTTTCCCATTTCTTGTTATTACAATTGGGATACCTTTTTGCTGAAGTTCTTTTATATTCTGTCTAATCAATGTATTACCTTTTTCAGTCTCTTTTGTTAGTTCATCTATGTCCATACCCTCATCTGCAAACAAAGCATTTTGTATAAGAATATATATAATTCTTTTATGCAATATGTTAAATAAACTAAATATTTCATCTCTAAGCATACTATCATAAAAGCACAGTTTTTCTAATGCTTCAGATAACTTTTCTATTAAACTTATTAGTGAATTTTCAATAACATTTAAAAACATTAATATAAATGGCGTAATATCTCCCTTATTCTTTTTATTATTACAATCATCAAATGCCTTGTAATAAGAACTTTTATTATTTTTTATTGTATAAGATATTCTTAAAGCAACTAGTATATTTAAATGATTATTTAATAAGTAACTACTGATATACCTGCTAACTCTACCATTCCCGTCATAAAACGGATGAGCATATCCAAATAGATAATGGAATATACATATCCTAATTAAAAAGGCAATATTATTATCTTTTAAGACTTCTAGCGACTTAGTCATAAAATCTATTAAACTGTTCTCAGGATATATACCTTTATGCTTTTCTTTATCAGTTGCAGAATAAACCGAAACTTCACTTTTTCTAAATATGTCCCCATCTGGTAAATCATTTTTATCAATTTCATCTAATGCAATATCATCGTATAATTTTCTTATATCTTCACAATTATTTAAAGATAAAACATCATTAGAAATTAATTTCTCATATTTTTTGACAATCCCTATAAATCTAGCCTGTTTATTGCTAGTATTGTTATTTAATGCATCTGTTATTTCCTTTCTTGTACTATAAATACCCTCAATATCATTAGTAAGCATGATTTCATCTACTAAATTTTTTAAGATATATTTATTCATAGCGACACCTGGAAGCTGCTTACAAACACTCTCTAATTGCATATTTTTTAAATAAATGCTTTCTACTTTTGTGGCTATCTCATTGGTAGCAATAAAAAATGCATTATATCCATTTAGTGCAATTGGCAGCATATAACAAGCATCACTATTAAATCTCTGCTGAAATATCGTATCATATTGTTCACGATTTTTATAATAAATTGATGATAACAGTTCGTATCCCATTTTATCACCTTAATTCTTTCCATATATTTATATATACAATTAATAATATGTATTTCCTTATCATTTGTCAATTAATTTGATAAGAAAAATCAATTTATTTTATACTTTTTTTCAATTTTATCTCAATTAGTGCAAATGATACTATAAGGATGTAGGAATTATGGCATATAACAATGTCGTAAAACCTACATCCTTATTTGATATTTTTGAACATATTGTTACACTTCTAATCGGAGGTGCAATACA
>JAEWZA010000423.1 GCA_023395575.1 Bacillota bacterium | reverse complement strand
AAAATTCAAGAAAACACAAGCTATCTCAAGAAAATAAAATACAATATCAGAAAACTGCTTTTAATTAGCTTATGCCTTTTAAAACATGATGTTGCTTTTTTATACAGAATTTAGTATCATGAAATAAAGGTCAAAGATAGTCAAAGTTAAATTAAATCGTATACCGTTATTCTTAAGGCAAAATTTTTTGAACAGAACAATAGTGTGAAAAAGGGGTGAAAAATTATTTTCTGATTTTACGCCCACCCATTTAAGATGAAAATATTTTATGAGTATATGTTAAAAATTTAAATACAGGTTTATATTATAGAATTTAATGAGTTAGCTGATACCTCGCAGAAAGTAAAGAGGGGTGCTTTAAGCAGTATATTTAACTGTAAAGTTTGAGTAAGCGTACCAAAAGAAGAAGTTTCTGATTACAGCATGTAAAAGAAGAAATTTATATATAACCTTTTATTTGGAGGAATGAGACTATGGATATAGAGAGATTTACCGAAAAAGCGCAGAATGCAATTTCTCAGTCACAGGATATAGCTTTGAAAATGGGGCATCAACAAGTAGATGGAGAACATTTGCATTATGCGCTATTGATACAGGAGGATGGGCTTATTCCAAAGCTTATCGGGTATATGGGGCAGGATATACAGATGTTTACAAATGACATAGAAGCAGAGCTGAATAAGCTTCCTAAGGTATATGGAAGTGGTGCATCAAGCATGTATGCTACAAGACGCTTCAATGAGATTATGATACATGCAGAGGAAGAAGCCAAACGCTTTAAGGATGAATACACCAGTGTTGAACACATTTATATGGCTTTACTAAAGGAGAAGAACACAACCTCACAATCTGTTTTCAAACGCTATGGGATTACACTTGAGAAGTTTATGACAGCACTAAGCAAGGTGAGAAGCAATCAGCGAATCACATCAAAAAATCCTGAAGATACCTATGATGCCCTTAAAAAGTATGGGAGAGATTTGGTTGAGTACGCAAGAAGCGGTAAACTGGATCCTGTTATTGGCAGAGATTCAGAAATTCGAAGAGCTATACGAATTTTATCTAGAAGGACAAAAAACAATCCGGTCCTAATAGGAGAACCTGGTGTTGGAAAAACTGCGGTTGTTGAAGGACTTGCGCAAAGAATTTTAAAAGGGGATGTGCCAGAGGGACTAAAGGATAAAACAATATTTGCCCTTGATATGGGTTCACTTATTGCTGGAGCAAAGTATAGAGGAGAGTTTGAAGAAAGGCTTAAAGCAGTATTGAATGACGTAAATAAGTCAAATGGCACAGTAATTCTATTTATTGATGAGCTTCACAATATAGTGGGTGCAGGAAAAGCAGAAGGCTCTATGGATGCAGGTAATATTTTAAAGCCCATGCTTGCAAGAGGAGAGCTGCATTGTATAGGAGCAACGACACTTGATGAATATAGAAAGTACATTGAGAAGGATGCAGCACTTGAGAGAAGATTTCAGCCAATAGTTGTAGACCAACCTACAGTTGAAGACACAATTTCTATATTGAGAGGACTTAAGGAACGATTTGAGATACATCATGGCGTGAGAATTACTGATAGTGCAATTATAGCAAGTGCAGTATTGTCAAATAGATATATTAGCGATAGGTTTTTACCTGATAAAGCCATTGATCTTATGGATGAGGCAGCAGCTATGATTAGAACCGAAATTGACAGTATGCCAACTGAGCTTGATGAAATATCCAGACGTGTAATGCAGCTTGAAATTGAGCGCCATGCTTTAAAAAAAGAGGATGATGAGGTTTCAATTGAGAGACTTACTAATTTAGAAAAGGAAATTGCATCATTAAAGGAAAAGTCAGACGGCATGAAGGCTCAATGGGAGCTGGAAAAAGAAAATATTAAAAGAGAAAAGGATATTAAACAACAAATAGAAGTGGTCAAAAGGCAGATTGAGGATGCTGAAAGAAGCTACGATTTAAATCAATTGGCAGTGTTGAAGCATGGTAAACTGCCAGAATTACAAAAACAGCTTGAGGAAGAGAAGCAGCGTAAGAAATCAAATGAAGCATTACTTTTAAAAGAAGAGGTTTCAGAGGAGCAAATTTCTCAGATTGTTTCACTGTGGACAGGAATTCCAGTTACAAGGCTGGTGGAAAACGAAAAGGAGAAGCTTTTACACTTGGAGGAAATCCTTCACAGACGTGTTGTTGGTCAGGAGGAAGCCGTTACAGAGGTTTCAAATGCTGTAATTCGTGCTAGATCTGGACTCAAAGATCCTAGAAAGCCAATCGGTTCATTTGTTTTTCTCGGACCTACCGGAGTTGGAAAAACTGAATTGGCAAAAGCATTGTCA
This sequence comes from Bacillota bacterium, assembly GCA_023395575.1. Lineage (GTDB taxonomy): Bacteria > Bacillota > Clostridia > Acetivibrionales > DSM-1351 > Ruminiclostridium. Next base: position 895 of record JAEWZA010000423.1, on the reverse strand, counting down.
GAGGCTCTTTTCGATAGTGATGACAATGTAGTTCGTATAGATATGTCAGAATACATGGAAAAGCATTCAGTTGCAAGATTAATTGGTGCACCTCCAGGATATGTTGGTTATGATGAGGGAGGACAGCTAACCGAGGCTGTCAGAAGAAAGCCTTATTGCGTAATTCTATTTGACGAGATTGAAAAAGCCCATCCTGAGGTATTCAATGTGCTATTGCAGCTCCTTGATGATGGAAGGCTTACAGATAGTCAGGGAAGAACTGTGGATTTTAAGAATACAGTTGTAATTATGACCTCAAATATAGGAAGCCAATACCTTCTCAATGGAATACAACCTAATGGAGAGCTTGAAGAAGCGGCAAGGGCTTCGGTTATGGGAGAGTTAAATAGATATTTTAAACCTGAATTTTTAAATCGTATTGATGAAGTTGTTCTCTTTAAGCCACTAGGGAAACAAGAAATTATAAAGATAATTGACCTGTCCTTAAAAGATATTCAAAAGAGGCTGGATGATAGAAGATTGTTACTGGAGGTATCAGATAGTGCAAAACAATTTATGGCACAAGAAGCATATAATCCTACCTTTGGGGCAAGACCTGTCAAACGATATATGCAAAAATTTATTGAAACTGAAATAGGAAAAATGATTTTAAAAGGAAACGTAACTGAGGGAAAAACTATTTGTATTGACAATATTGATAACCAGCTTAAAATAAGTGTTTAAAAATAGAAGAACTATTTTAGTGCTTTAAAGTCTGAAAAAAGTTATTTGCAAGCACCTAAAAGCTCGGAAAAGCACTGCGCTCGTAAAGGTGTTTTTGAGAATGTAAATAATCTTGTGTATGGTAGTAAGGAAATACTCCTTCTTGGCAAGAATTAGAAATAATAATTGTCAA
>JAEWZA010000348.1 GCA_023395575.1 Bacillota bacterium | reverse complement strand
AAATTTGTTCCCTTCATATTTTACAACACCATAGCCTGTAATTGCAAATCCCGGGTCTATCCCCATTATTATCATTAGTAACCTCCAAGTTTTCTATTGTTCAATTTTTTAGTTTATTCATCTTCTGCAGCTGAAAATGTCAGTCCATAGACTGAGTTAACAACCTATATTAAGAGGCTGAAAAGTAACACTTTTTAACTCAAATATCATTGTATAAATATAAAATCATATTGAATATTTATACAATACATTGTATAATCATTGTTGTAAATTTATTATTTGGTAAAAACTTAATTTATCCGGAAGTATTCCTTCCTTCTAATTAAGAACTCGTTTATAATATATTTTAGCATAATTTTATAGTATTGTTTTTTAATTTTAAATATTTAAGTTGTCGCTGAGTTTTTCAGCTGAAAGGATGGTAAATATGAGTAAAGAAAAGGTTTTATTAGCTTATTCAGGTGGACTTGACACCTCAATTATTATTCCATGGTTAAAAGAAAACTATGATTATGAAGTAATCGCTATGGCTGGTGACGTTGGACAAGGTGCTGAATTAGAGCCTTTAAATGAAAAAGCAATCAAAACAGGTGCTTCCAAGCTTTATATAGAGGATTTAAAAGAAGAGTTTATAACTGACTTCATATATCCTACATTAAAGGCTGGTGCAGTATATGAAGGAAAATATCTATTAGGTACTTCCTTTGCTAGACCTATCATTGCAAAAAGAATGGTTGAGATTGCATTAAAAGAAGGTTGTACTGCAATTTGTCATGGTTGTACTGGAAAAGGAAATGACCAGGTTAGATTTGAATTAACAGTTAAAGCATTAGCTCCACAGCTTAAAATCATAGCTCCTTGGAGAATTTGGGACATTAAGTCAAGAGAAGAAGAAATAGATTACGCTATAGCAAGAAATATCCCTGTACCAGTTACTAAAGAAGATAACTACAGCATGGACAAAAATCTTTGGCACTTAAGCCATGAAGGTATGGATTTAGAAGATCCTTGGAACGAGCCACAATATGATAAAATATTACAGTTAATGGTTTCACCAGAAAAAGCTCCTGATGTACCTTCATATGTTGAGATTTATTTTGAAAAAGGTATTCCTAAGAAAGTAAATGGCGTAGAGTACAGCCCAATTGAATTGATGGATGTATTGAACAAGGTTGCTGGTGAAAACGGAGTTGGTATTGCTGACATAGTTGAAAACAGACTTGTTGGTATGAAGTCAAGAGGTGTTTACGAGACTCCAGGTGGAACAGTTCTTTATGCTGCTCACAGAGAATTAGAATTGCTTTGCTTAGATAGAGATACTATTCACTATAAGGATTTGATAGCTCAAAGATTTGCTGAATTAGTATACTTCGGACAGTGGTTTACTCCTCTTCGTGAATCATTATCAGCATTTGTTGATAAAACACAGGAGACAGTTACAGGTACAGTTAGAATGAAGCTATACAAAGGTAACTGTATGCCTGCAGGTGCTAAATCTGAATACTCCTTGTACAGTGAAGAAATTGCTACCTTTGATAAGGATGAAGTTTACAACCAAAAGGATTCTGAAGGCTTTATCAATCTCTTTGGTCTTCCAATAAAGGTTAGAGCTCAAATGCTAAAGGGCAAGGATATTAAATAATTAGTATAGTGCTCCATACAAATGGCAAAAGCTCTTGTGGTTTATGCAGCTCGAAATGCACAGTTTTCTTAAAAGTTTCTTTCCGAGCTTTTGGAGCTTCCATATAAGAAGTACTTATTTGGACGAATTATATAAGCATTAATGAACTTGTATGGGACAATCCTAAATGGGTTGTCCCTTTATTAAAATATGAAATACAACAAATAACTTGTGAGTAATCCATTTAGATAAGTTTGTACGGAAGTACCAGTAAGCCAGTACTTTAAATTTACCTACAAGGTTCACAAAATAATTAGCACAACGCGTTATTTTAAGTATTGGTATTAGGTGAAGCAAGAATGGGATAAATAAAACTAACCAGCAAAAAATATAATTTGCAATATACGGTAGATGGAGGTAAATATGAAACTTTGGGGTGGTAGATTTGAAAAGGGAACTGATAAGCTAGTAGATGACTTTAACTCTTCTATTAGATTTGACTCAAGGATGTACAAGCATGATATATTGGGAAGTATCGCCCATGCAAATATGCTTGGCAATTGCGGAATTATTTCTGCTGAGGAAAGTTCCCTAATTCAGAATACACTTAAGGATATTTTAAGTGATATTGAAGCCGGAAAAATAGAGTTTGAAATTGATGCTGAAGATATTCACATGAATGTCGAAAAAATTCTTATCTCTAGAATTGGAGATACAGGAAAGAAGCTCCATACTGGAAGAAGTAGAAATGACCAAGTTGCTCTTGATATTAGAATGTATCTAAAGGACGAAATTAATATCATTAGCAACATGCTTGTTAATCTTGAAAATACTATTATCAAAATCTCAGAAGATAATTTAGATACTATCCTGCCAGGATATACACATTTACAGAGAGCTCAGCCTATAACCTTTGCTCACCATATGATGGCTTATTTTGAAATGTTCAAGCGTGATATAGGACGATTGAGTGATTGTTATTCAAGAATGAATGTACTCCCACTTGGTTCAGGAGCTTTAGCTGGTACAACCTACCCGCTTGATAGGTATATGGTTGCAAATGAGCTTGGCTTTAATGATGTAACACAAAACAGTCTTGATGGCGTAAGTGATAGAGATTTTGCAATCGAATTGCTTTCATGCCTTTCAATTCTAATGATGCATATGAGTAGACTTAGTGAGGAAATAATTCTCTGGTCATCTCACGAATTTGGCTTTGTCGAGCTTGATGATGCTTATAGTACAGGCAGCAGTATTATGCCTCAAAAGAAAAATCCTGATGTAGCCGAGCTTGCCCGTGGTAAAACAGGACGTGTCTACGGAAGCCTTATGACTATGCTTACAGTTATGAAGTCACTTCCATTGGCTTATAACAAGGATATGCAAGAGGATAAGGAAGCAATTTTTGATGCAGTTGATACCGTTAAAATGTGTTTGCCTGTTTTTTCAAATATGCTTGCCACTATGAAGCTTCGTAAATCTAATATGTACAAGGCTGCTCAAGGTGGCTTTACAAACGCTACTGATATAGCTGATTACCTTGTAAAAAAGGGTATTCCTTTTAGAAGCGCACATGAAATTATAGGAAAAATGGTGCTCTACTGTATTGAAAATAATAAAGCTATTGATGATATGAGTATGGAAGAGTTTAAGGGCTTCTCTGAAAAGATTGAGGATGATGTTTACACTGAAATCAGTCTTGAAAAATGTGTTTCTGGAAGAAATCTTCCAGGTGGTCCTGCCCGCGAAACTTCACTAAAGGCAATAGAAAACGCTAAAATGTTTATTGGCTCTTTAGTCTAAAAATAGTTACGGAAGAACTCTTCATTTTCTGATTAACATAGCCCACTTTTATAGTTTCAAAAAACACAAATCCGTCAAGGTTAAATATAACGGATAAAATCCGACCTTGACAAATTTGTGTTTTTTTCATTGGAACAAACATAATTTAATAAGTACGTCTTTACTCTGCTGCTTCACTGTAATGCCAGCTAAGCTTTCGCATTAAATTGAAGCTGCCTTATTTTATGAGAAAGACGCCGTATACTTATATTAAGGGAAATGTTTTTTGAATTCATTTCAACATTAATGTTTGAAGTTGTTACTCCTATTTCATTTAGCTGGCTTTGGATATCGCTCTTAATGCTTTCTAGCAATATTCTATCATTAACCTCTACAGTCTCTTGATTCAAAAGCATTATGTACCTCCCATTAAAATATTTACAATCAGTGAACCTTCGCTTTTTTTTCTAACGCCTTTCCCAAACTAAACCATGAATCCCTCAATTTAAATCTCATCTCTTCATCAAGGGTTCTCTCAATAATATCATTTAAGCTTTTTCTAGCTTCTATGTAATCCTTTATCACAAATTCATCCTTAGACATTATTTCCTCTATATTACTAATCCACTCCTTAAGATGGTCAATACCAACATATTCTGCAGATGCCTTCTTTTTGATGTGATATACTACCTGCTTAATTGCTTTTCGTTTCACATCAGTATCATTTTGAATCTTATTGCTTCGCTTCTGGCTCATAAGTCATAATCTCTCCCCTTTTATTATCATTCAAACTAGCCTCCACGCCCAGTTCCAGCCAAAACAATAAAACTTTAATTGAAAAACCTTTACCTTAAGACTACATATTTTTTCAGTTCATATGCACTTTATGTATTTTATTTACTTTATTATAAATTATTGCCAATATTTATGCAATTCCTATATTCAGCACTCTTTTGCAGACAATATAGCTATATCTATTAGTTTTTTACTCTCATTAATAGTGTATGCTGAACTACGTTATTTCAGAATAGAAAGCCTTCGGTCGCTATCTAAAACATTTCCCAATATTGTAATGTTTTTATCTTAATCTTGCCAATTATTGCTTTCACACTGCTTATGAAAAGAAAAGGGATGTTTCCAGACAGATAAATCTATCTTGAAACATCCTTTAAATGGAGTGTGAGGTTAATACGTCACCAACTGTTTTCCATTTAACCTTGCCATATCAACATTCTGCTTTTTTTGTTGCGGTACAGTGACAGTATTGGCATCTCCATCACTTACATATTGTGAATTACCTTTGCTCAATGCATCCAACCACCATGCCAAATCACATTCAACCTTGGTTATTCCTGTGGCTCTTACTCTTGGAATAGCCAGCGAATCGAATTTAACTGAAACAGGTGATGGTGCTGGATTTGCACCAACCAGCATAATTGCAGAGTGCTTGTACTCTGTACCTTCATAATTTCCCTGTATGACATATTCCTTTAAATTCTTAGATGCACTGCCAAAGGGAAGTGAAAAAGAATTAAAAGTATATCCCGGTACATATTCATTCATCAGCTTTTGATTGCCTCCAACCTCTTCAAGCATCTTTTGAACAGTTTTGACACTTGGCAAGGATACATGTGTTTTGGTATGATTCCCAATTTCAAAACCTTTATCAATAAGATATTTTAGTCTTTCCGACATTGTTCCAGCACCTTTGAAAGTAGTTTTGATACCTAAATTAACAAAGAACGTGCCATTGAGACCAAAATCAGGATGTTTTTTATTGAATTCCTCCATAATTCCAACAGCTGTCTTGGGATTAGCAATAAGTTTTCCCTCTTTTTCTATTAAGTTGAATTCACCCGCTGTTCCATCATCGAAGGTAAATACCATGGGTATGCAGCCTGCTGGAATATCTATACTATTGTTAATCATATCTGTAAGACTAATCAGTCTGTACTTTCTATCATATAAATCCTGCAAAAGCTTTTCAAAATCTGAAAACGTGGTTGTATATTCTTTATCTCCACTTTTATATTCTTCAACAAAGTTATGGAACATGACAACCATAATTTGACCACTTTCATCTGGCTTAACACTACTGAGATCAAGAAAATTGGCTTGCTGAGAGTTTTCAGAAGCTTCAGTAGTTATTGAATTGTCAATATCAGTGCCAGCATTAGTCTCACTTCTGGTACTACTGTCATCATTAGAATCAGTACTTTCAATAATGTTATCAGAAGATAGAGCATCTTTTTGCTCCTGACTTTGTTCCAAATTGGAAGTTCCCTCTAAAACAGAATTTTCAATTTGATTAATTT
>JAEWZA010000343.1 GCA_023395575.1 Bacillota bacterium | reverse complement strand
CATCATAGGCTTAAAAAGTAGAATATTTTCCATTTTATTTATATTTTTTTGTACCAGCTATTTATTTTAAAGTAAGATATGGTAAAATTTAATTAATAGTATATTTTATATACTATCGAATATTATTTTTATTTAAACAAAGGAAAAAATGATTATTTGTAACTTAACAAAAAAATTTATTGAAAAGTTTGGTCAATTTATTAAATATGGTTTAGTAGGGGTAGTAAATACACTAATAACCGGAGTAATACTATTTACATTAATGAATTGCTTCGGAGTATCTTACAAAACCTCAAACGCTATAGGATATATTGCAGGTTTTATTAACAGCTTTGTTATGAATAAGCTTTGGACATTTAAAGATAACAAGGCACCAACAATAAAACAATTATTGCGGTTTTCAGCAGTTTTTGTTGTATGCTATTTACTTCAACGATGGTTGCTTATATTTTTAGTTGAAGAGTTGATTATTAATAAAAATATATCTCAGCTTATTGGCATGATTTTTTATACTCTAATCAGTTTTGTTTTTAATAAATTATTTGCCTTTAGAAATAGCTGAGTAGTTAAAGTAAAAATTCTTATATGGCTTTTAATTGTTTATGGTACTTTTATCCTAGTTATTTCTTTAATATTTGTAAATACTAATTATATTGGTATTTTTCTATATTGGAGGAGATAACTATGGATGAGAAAATTACTGCACTATACACAAATTTATATGATGCCAATACAACTATAAACAATTTGAAGACAAATGGAATAACAATGGCAAATTTGAATACTTCAGACTATGGCCTTCATGTTGGATTTGGTCAAAAAATTATACCGCGGAAATTCCCAGGGGCTATTAATTCAACAGTTGTGAAGCTTGAAATCAATGTAGATTCGGCTCAAAAGGACAATGCTATTTCGGTAGTAGAAGGAAGCTATGGTGTGATAGATTGAAATAATTAAAGGATTATTTCAAAAAATATTGAATATAATTGTATAGATTTTTTCTAGGAAGTAAAATACCAGTATCGTGGGGTGTAGCTATGAAAGCTATTATTATGGCCGGCGGAGAGGGCTCAAGACTGCGACCGCTTACTTGTAATTTGCCGAAACCTATGGTTTCCGTGATGAATAAGCCAGTTATGGAACATACTATTAATTTACTAAAAAAATATGGTATTACCGATATTGGTGTTACCCTAATGTACCATCCTCAACATATTAAGGATTACTTTGGTAATGGAAAAAATTTAGGAGTCAACATCACATATTTTCTAGAGGATACGCCTCTAGGGACTGCTGGAGGGGTTAAAAACGCTCAGAGCTTTCTAGATGAAGCCTTTATTGTAATCAGTGGTGATTCTGTAACAAACTTGAACATAGCTGAAGCAATAAACTTCCATAAAGAAAAGAATTCTATTGCGACAATTGTTTTAACTAAGGTTGACGTACCCCTTGATTATGGGGTTGTGTTAACTAATGCAGATGGTTCCATCACTGGCTTTGTTGAAAAACCCAGTTGGGGAGAAATATTCAGTGACACAGTAAATACTGGCACTTACATCCTTGAACCAGAAATCTTTAATTATATCGAACCTAATAAAAATACTGATTTCAGTCATGATGTATTTCCTTCTCTCCTATTCGCTTCGGAAAAGCTGTACGGATATATCAGCACAGATTATTGGTGTGATATAGGCGATATAAGATCATATGTGAAATCTCAATGCGACTTATTAGAAAAAAAGCTTAAAATTGATTATGATGGAGTTCAGATAAAAGAAGGTGTTTGGATTGGTGCTGGTACAGTTATTGAAAGTACTGCTGAAATAAATGGTCCATGTATTATAGGTTCAAACTGTAAAATTGGAAATGGTACCTTAATTGATAATTGTACTATAATTGGTAATAATACTATAATCGAAGATGATGTATCTATTGTTCGCAGTATTATTTGGGATAATTGCTATATAGAGTATGGAAGTGAACTCAGAGGTGCCATACTTTGCAACAGAGTAAATTTAAAGCACTATGTGTCCTTATTCGAAAATTCAGTTATAGGTGAAGGCTGTAAAATTAGTGAACGAGTTATCGTTAAACCAAATATAAAAGTATGGCCGGAGAAAATAATTGATCCTTTTGCAATTATTGACAGAAATATGATATGGGGTACAAAGCATACTAATAAAATTTATGGGCAAAACGGTATCTCGGGAATTATAAATGTAGATATATCTCCTGAATTTGCTACAAGGCTAGGCGCCGCATATGGCTCTCAGTTCAAAATAGGTTCTAGAGTTGTTGTCAGCTCTACAAATTCAAATTCAGCAAGAATGTTTAAGCATGCATTCATATCAGGTATATTATCGGTTGGTGTTGAAGTATATAACATGAGTAGTTTATTAACACCAATTGCAAGAGCTGCCATCGGATTTTTGGCTGTTGAGGGTGGCATACATATTAAAACTGACGTTGAAAATGATAATATGGTTAGAGTTGACTTCATGGATGGTAGAGGCGCTGCTATAAGTCGGTTTAATGAACGTAAAATCGAAAATTCTTTTTTTAAGGAAGATTTCAAAAGATGTTCAGCTGACCAAATAAGACGACTAAATAATATAACTGATTTTAGCATCTATTATATGCGTTCAATATATAGCAAGGTTGATATTGCACTAATTAAAGCAAAAAAGCTGAAGATATGTGTTTATTCCCAATCAGAATTTGTATTGTCAATGGTTGTTTCTATGCTTAATGACTTAGGTTGCACAACTAATAGTTTTACATATAATAACAACTATGATTTGGATCAAATTAGACAAAGCCTTGAAAACACAGCTTCTGATTTCGCAGCAGTTATTGACAAAAACGCTGAAAACCTTATATTAGTCAATAAGTCTGGTAACGTAATAAAAGATGATTTATTTCAAGCATTCATTGCATTAATAATTTTCAGAACTACCCCAGGCTCAACCTTCTTTGCACCCATTACAGGTTCAGAGGTAATTGACAAGCTTGCACTTAAATATAATTGCAAAGTTAAAAGAACAAAAAATTCATCTTATGCTATAATGGATGAAATCTTAAATAATAGTACTGATAAAGAATCTAAACAGTTTATTCTGAGTTTTGATGCTATTGCAGGATTAATTTATATAGTTGAATATATATGCTCTTCAAATACCAGTTTGACTGAGCTTATGTCTGAAATCCCAGAATTCTTTATGATAAAGAAAAGTATTCATTGCCCTTGGGAACTAAAGGGTAAAATTATGAAGACAATTATAAATGAACAGAATTTGAAAAAGATAGAACTATTAGATGGAATTAAGCTATATTCAAGTCAAGGTTGGGTTTTTTTACTACCTGATGCTGATAAGCCAATTTTCAAAATAATTTCTGAAGGCAATACAAGCCTAGAATCAGAAGCTCTTTGTGATAAATATTATAGCTTGTTGGAAAGGATAATAGAGAATAACTAAATAATGATATCCCTTTGATTAAATTCAGGGTTTTAATATTTTGTTGTCCTAAATGAAATATATAATGAGAACAGTAATTGCGGAAAACAAACATGATAGCAAAAAAATCGAAAGAGTAATAAGGGATTTTTTCCCTAACTTAGCATCTGGTATGTTATTCAAAGCGTTTCGTAAAAAAGATATTAAGGTAAACGGTGTTAGAGTAAAAGAAGACTATGTAGTATCAAACGGAGATATAATTGATATTTATATAATTGATGATTTTCTGTTTGGAAAAAATGATGAGGGTTATGAGGTTGTTTTTGAGGATAATAATCTTCTGGTAGTAAATAAAGCTCAGGGTATTCCAGTACATCCCGACAATAACCAAAAAGAAGCTACTCTTATTGATAAACTTCAAAAGCAGTATGGCTCTGATATTGCACTGTGTCACAGATTAGACAGAAACACCAGCGGCTTGGTTGTCCTTGCAAAAAACCAAGCTACTCTGGACATTATGTTGGACAAAATAAAGCACAGAGAAGTACAAAAATATTATAATTGCATTGTTTCGGGCATTATGGAAAAAAAACAAGCTGAGCTAACTGACTACTTAGAAAAAAACGAGAATATTAGTAAAGTCTTTATCTCAAACCAAAAGTCTAGAGATTCAGTGAAAATCATCACCAGATATAACGTAATTAGTACATTGGATAACCTGAGTTTGCTAGAAGTAGAGCTAATAACAGGTAAAACTCATCAAATTCGTGCACATCTTGCATTTTATGGTCATCCGATAATTGGTGATGGTAAATATGGTAGAAACGCTGAAAACAAAAGGTACAGCGCAAAGTATCAAATGCTTTGTGCTAATAAGCTTACTTTCGCTTTTACAAGCCCAGCGAAGCACCTTGATTATTTGAAGAGCAAGACAATATCAATTGCTCCGCCTTTCGATTTAGAAAATATTGTTAAAAATCAGAAGTTATAACACAAAGCTTCAATATAAATTCTTTCGATTGTAGAAAAATTTTATTTCATACGCGGAATTTCATCGAAGAATTAGATATTCAATGCAATAATTAAAGTGCTTGAAAGTATTATCGTTAATATTCCAAGCACTTTATGCAAATTCATTATGTTATGATTTTGAGCTATTCATTATGTTTTCTTTATAAACATCTGCACAATTATCTTTCCATATGTTGGGCTATCCACAATTCCAATTCCTGTATGTGTAAACTTTTTATTATACAGATTATTTCCGCTTTCATTTGACCAAGCCTTTACAGCTTTTTCAATAGTCTGATTTCCAGCTATATTTTCACCTGCAGCACTAAATTTGATGTCATACTTTTTCATCATATCAAAAGGTGAACCATAGAATTTTGATGTATGGCTAAAATAATTATTATCTTTCATATCCTTGGCCTTTAATCTTGCTATATTTACTAGGTTAGCATCAAACTCTAATGCTGCTAAACCCTGTTTCTTTCTCTCATTATTTATTATATCCAACAATGCCTGCTCATCAGGTGAAATATCCTTAACCTTATTAGCATCAACAGTGACAGTGTTTACAACTTTTGTTGCTGATGCTGTAACAGCTTTTGTATTTGTCTTAATAGCTACTTCCTTTTCCTTATTAACCTTAACATATTGAGAAGTAATTGCTCCTACATTGCCGCTTGAACCTACATAAACAGCGTACCAATCTCCCATTTTTCCGATAATGGTAATATCCTGATTCTTTTTAAGCTTACAAATAATATCAAAAGTAGTTGCAGGACCAGTACGTAAATTTACATTTGTTGCAGTAACTACACCAGTTGCAAGCTCCATGCTAGTATAGGCTTCAGATGCCTCAACCTTGAACTGCCCTGTTCCCATCGGAAAAACAGTAAATAGTGTAACCAATAAAAGCAATGTTGCCGCCAATAATCTCCTTTTTGCCATAGATACCTCCCACTCCTCATTAGGGCACAAAAATTGTAAAAAATATTATACAGTAAATTAAAATGCTAATTATATAGTTTTAATCCATTAATTTATTTGAAATTAATTGTACTAAAAGCAAATCATGGCTAAAACCATATGCTCTTAGTATTGACATGTTTTTCATATTTATTAGCTTTTTGAGAAATATATTACCTAAATCTTTACTATAAAAAGTCGAACTCAACCAACGCAAAAAATACACAAAGTAAATTCATCAAGATATTTCTATGATTATTTCTGTAAGGTTAAGTCATCAACAATAGGATGTTAAGCCAATTTGCTATCAGCCAAATATTTTACTTATTTTGTTGTCTAATTAACTCAATTAGGCATTTTATAAGCACTTGAAGTGTTATACCATGTATAATATAATGATTGTAAACATTAATAAAAAAAATGCGAATAACATTATAAATAAAAAGTGGGGATAAATTATGAAAGTTGGAATAGGACAAGATAGCCATAAATTCAATCATGAAAATACTCAGAAAAAATTTATATTAGGTGGAGTTATATTTGATGGTGTAACCCCTCTTGCAGGAAATAGCGACGCAGATGTTGTACTTCATGCGCTAACAAATGCTATTTCTGGAGTTACAGGTGTCAACATTTTAGGCAAAATAGCTGATAAAATGTGCTTAGAGTATGAAATTACAGATAGTTCAGCCTATGTTTTGGAGGCATTGAAGTATCTGGACAATATAAAAATTGTACATGTTTCAATTACCATAGAATGTTCATATCCCAAAATATCCCCTAAAATATCTGAAATGCAGAAAGTGATTGGAGAGTTACTGGGACTTCCTGAGAATAGTGTTGGAATTACAGCCACCACAGGTGAAGGACTCACTGCTTTTGGCCAAGGAAAAGGTATTCAAGCCTTTTGCTGTGTAACAGCATTATAACGCCGAAATTCAATATAAAATCTTTCGACTGTAGAAGGATTTTATTACATCAGCGGTTTTTCTCATAAATAATTACTGGTGCATGTCTTGTTCATCTATAGAATCAGACTTGCACCAGTTTTTTAAAGCTATATATTTGTCGAATTAATAATTAAGCATCCTTATTGCTTCTTGCAATTGACTCACCTATAATCAAATCTTCAGGTGTAGTAATTTTAATATTCTGATAACTGCCTTCAATAATTTTGACCTGTATTCCTTGTCTCTCTACTAAAACTAAATCATCTGTACCAATATAACCACCTTGAATTGCCGCCTTATGTGCATTCATTATTATGTCATATGTAAATGCCTGAGGCGTCTGAATACTCCATAGGCTGCTTCTGTCGGGCGTAGTATGTACAAATCCATTTTGATCACATATTTTGATAGTGTCTTTAAGCTTGACTCCTATTCCACATGCACCAAATTCTTTTGCTGCTAATATACAATCAATTATATTCTTTTTACTCACAAAGGGTCTTGCACCATCATGAATCAACACAATTTTCCTGCTTTCCTCAGCAGCACATAAACCCTTATATACTGAATTCTGGCGTTCAGCACCGCCACTGATTAATGCTTTAACCTTTGAAAAATTATTTTGTTCTATAATATTAAGTCTGCAATACTGAATGTCATCTTCATTAACAACTACAATAATATCAGCAATAGCATCACAATTCTCAAAGGCTGCTATTGTTCTAGCTAAAACAGGTATACCTGCAATATCTATATACTGTTTGTTGATATCAGAATTCATTCTTGTGCCTTTTCCGGCAGCTGTAATTATTGCTGTTGCCTTCTCAGTTATTTCATTACTTACTAAACCAGCGTCTTTATTTAAACCCAATTTTGCTTCTAACCTCCAACAGTTAATTTATTAGTATTTTAATTATTTATCAGGCTTAGCAAAAATTAATCTTCCTGCTGAGGTCTGAAGTACACTTGTTACAATTATTTGGATGGTTTCTCCTACATATTTCTTTCCACCCTCAACAACAATCATAGTCCCATCATCAAGAAAAGCTACACCTTGTCCAGCTTCCTTACCATCTTTTATTATTTGGACATTCATTTCTTCACCAGGTAAAGCAATTGGCTTAACTGCATTTGCCAAATCATTTATATTTAATACCTCAATGCCTCTCAGCCTTGCCACCTTACTAAGGTTGTAGTCGGTGGTAACCAATTTGCATTTCAGCTCTAGTGAGGCCTTTAACAGCATTTCATCCACCTCTTGAATGTCCTTATAATCCAGTTCTGCTATTCTTACCACATAATTATTATCCTTTTGGAGTAAATTCAAGATATCAAGGCCTCTTCTTCCTCTTGCCCTTCTTGTTCCATCAGTAGAATCTGCAATATGTCTTAACTCTTCAAGCACAAAAGAAGGAATGATAATATGTCCATCCACAAATCCAGTAGAATATATATCCAATATCCTTCCATCAATTATGGTGCTGGTATCTAGTAGCTTTGATTGTCCTAAAGAAGTTGATTTTGAAAGGGTTTTAGAATCTTTAAAAAAATCCGAAAAAATATCATTCTTTTTTCTTAGGGCTAAAGCCACACCAGCGAATCCTAATAATATATTAATAAAAACTGCAAAGGTTACTCCTAATATCTCAATCTTCAAAATTGGTATACTTATCAAATTCGCCACAATCAGACCCATAATAAGCCCAATAGCACATATAAGCAATTCAGAAAGAGTTATATTTTGTATTCGGCTTTCAAATTTGTCAATAAAACCACCCAAAAATTCAATAATTTTTGCTGATATAAAATAAAATATAGCGCAAAAAAACAATGAAAATATAACGAAAATAGATATTCGAATACTCTCACTGATATTTATATTATTATTAATAAAAATTGTTCTTAAAATGCTATAGCCAGTAATTGCTCCCAAAATAGAAAAAGAAGTTTTTATTATTCTGTTTAACACGTTATCTCTCCTTCAAAAGTTTTACTCAGCATAAAGATATTCTTGAATCTTGTCCTCAACTTCATGCTGATTTAATCCTTTTGCAAGAACTAACTCACTTATTAATATCTGTTTTGCACTGCTTAACATTTTTCTCTCACCTGTAGATAATCCTCTGTCTCTATCCCGCTGCATTAGGCATCCGACAACATCAGCCACTTCAAATATATTGCCACTTTTAATCTTAGTCATATTTTCCCTATAGCGCTTATTCCAATTTGAAGATAATTCATGCGGTTCATTTTTAAAAGCTTTAAAGACCTTGTCAGCTTCAGAAATGCTGATAACATCACGTATTCCTATGTCATTAACATTATTTGTTGGTATCATTACTTTTAAGTCACCGATTGGAATTTTCATAACATAATAGCTACAAAGCTTTCCAAGAATCTCCTTTTCTTCAATAGACTCAATAATGCCTGCACCATGCATAGGATATACTATTTTATCTCCTACATTATACATAGTAACCTCCACACTCTCTTTCGACACAAAATTGGTGAAACACTCTATGGAGAACATCCACACTGCTTTCTTTTTGAAAAAACAAATATGCTGCAGATGGAAAAACTCCACGCCTTTGCTTATTGTAAAGCATTCAATCTATGGCGCTAACCTTCCACTTTATTTGTTAAAACAATCAAGCCGTAATGAAAACCTTTTAACTTATTTAATAATCGAGTTATTGTAAGGTGTGATACCCCACCACAACAATATCTTAATATTTATTTTCTTTTGTAAATTTTAAGTCAGCAAGCAAATATTATGTACTAAACCCCAGGTCATGTTGAATTAATTATGAACCACTTATGTTAATCCAAAGTCAATACTACCCAGCTAAAAGCAATAATCTATCTATTGAGCTTGAGTCTTGAAACTAGCCTAAACACCAACCTACCTGCTAGAAATGGCAAGCTTTCTATAGAAAAGCTCGAAAACACATTGCACTTGCTAAGACTATTTTTCAAGCTTGATACTTAGAACACACCCACTTTAGCCGCTAGAATTTGGTTTGCCTACTTGTGAACCTACACAATTTGGAAGGAACACTAATATTTGTATACCCTTCTAACTCTCAATAACAAAACATGTTTAAAATTTCTGGAGCTGTTGAGGGCAAAGGCTTAAACCATAATTGACTTATTAAAGATGTTAATGAATATAATATTAAAAACGCACCATAAAACATTGAGTGCGTTTGATTAGCTACGTATTTATTTCTATTAATTTTAGTATACTACAAAGAATTTGCAATGTCAAAAAATAGTCACAATAATATTTGCGGAAATTATATTTTGTTAATCCATTGTTTTTATTTGACATAACCTCTAGTAAGAACGTATAATTAGACTAGACATCTAAATACTGAGGTGAATCATATGAAAGATATGCTTATTGATGATTTTCAATACACTGCACAGGAATTACTTATTAGAAATAAAAGTATACTTGATTTGATTACGAAATATCAGGATTCAAATTCCAGAGTTAATAGGGCAATTATAAAGACCGTTACACAATGCGGTTGCATGACAATTTCCGCACATAAGCAGGAAATCCCTGATGACGCTAGTTTTGACGAAATGAAAAATTCTGTGGAAAGCCATATCGAAGGTAGCTTGTGTGAAAATTGCAGAGATGCTATTGAAAGAGATATCGGAAGAAATGTATTTTACTTGGCATCCATATGCAATGCACTTGATTTAAACCTATATGATATTATTATCAAGGAAAATGATAGAATACGTATGCTTGGAAAATACAACTTGAGGTAAAAAGCTTGTATTTTCAAAATATACCTATTTGAAGTATAAGTCATTAGAGTAGGATAACAAACAGAGCTAGTCAATTTTTATTTGTCTAGCTCGTTTTTTATTATTTAAATCAATTTTCAAGATTCTCATTCAGGTACATCAAATCCAAATAGCTCTTACCAGTTTTTGTTTTAAAATATTTATCTCTTAATATTAACACTGAATCTTTTGATATTTCATCTTCATGTACATTAATTAAAAAATCAGCTTCAACTAGAATTTGAAAATCAATATCATCGATAGCAGTATATGTATGATGATGCCCTACAAGAAAACAAACTCTATCTGCAAGCAAATCCTCAAATCCAAGCCTCTCAAGCAGCTTCTTTGCAATTGCAGGACCTTCAAGCTCTTGGTATTTGCCCGCACTGGAATTGTATTTTTCCTCACTGACTTTTATTCCTATATCATGTACAATAGCTGCCACTTCCAATATTTCCTGCTTTTCATTATCTAATCCTTCCAGCTCTCCAATTGTTTTTGCAAAGCTGTACACTTTCATAAAATGATTAATTCTTTTTATGTCACCTACATAGTATTTGACCATTTCACTTATCAATTCACTCTTTTTGAGCATTTTACATCCCTCCTAAATCTATATTTAAACTTGCATCTATGCTGTTTATTCAAACTTCGTAGTTAATATGCTGCTTAAAGCCTAATAATTGATAATTCTACCACACCAATAGATTTTCATGTGCAAAGTTATCCTTTATTAAACACATGTCTTATAACATCCTGAAGAAGTTTTAGCTCTATCACTTCAACATTCTTAATATCCAAAGTACGTGTAATTGTATTTTTTGCTACATAAGCTCTTTTAAAACCTCTTCTGTCAAGTTCTCTTATACGAAGCTCTAATGATGGAACCTTTTTCAGCTCACCTGTTAATCCCACATCAGCAATAAAGGCTGTGTCGTTTGGTATTTCCTTGTCAAGTACTGAAGAGACTATACTCATTATAATGGCTAAATTTACTGTCTGCTCTTTGAATTTAAGTCCTCCCGTGGTTTTGATAACAACATCCTTATCATAGAGAGATATTTTTCCTCTCTGTTCAAGAATAGATATTAGAGTACTTAATTGTTCTCGGCGAACACATTCACCTATTCTAGATGGGTAAGGTGTAAAAGTCTTTGATACCAAGCTTTCTATTTCTACAATAATAGGTCTGGAACCATCCTTAACAACAGTTAATGCACTTCCTGAAACCCTTTCATTTTCATCCCTGCTTGTCATAAAATACTCTGAAGGATTATCTATTGATACAAGACCATTTTCAGTCATTGAAAAATATCCTCTCTCCCAAGTACTCCCAAATCTGTTTTTTGAGACAGAAAGCCCTCTCAATTCTTCTTCATTATCACCATCTAATATCAAAACAGCATCCACTAGATGTTCCAGCGCACGTAAACCTGCTATTTCCTCACTTTTATTCATTTGCCCAACCAGGAATACTGCCCTTGGCTTTGAGGGGTCTTTCGCAAGCTTGAGCAACTCATTTGCACATTCCATAGTTTGAGTAGGGGAACCAGCTCTAGAACCAGGAAATTCCTCAAGAACAAAGGTTTGTATACTATCTACTATCACCAAATCGGGATCAATCTGTCTGACAACTTCCAGAACATTATCCATGCTGTTATCTGAATAAACCCATACTCCTGTTTCAATTTTATCAAAGAGCCTGTCTGCCCTGTTTTTTATCTGACTCTCACTTTCCTCGCCAGAGGCATAAAGCACCTTATAGCCCTTTGCAGCAACGTCTCCTGCCACCTGCAAAAGCAGTGTAGACTTACCAGCTCCAGGCTTTGCAGTAATAATTGTAATGGAGTCCCTCACTATTCCTCCACCCATTACTCTGTTAAACTCATTTATTCCGGTAAGTATACGGTCACTGTTTGTGGCTTTTATCTCACTTAATGGGGCAATCTTCTTAACAACTCTGGCTGAGGAAGCTTTGTTCTTTTTAGCTTCTACAGTTTTTTCTTCAAGGGTATTCCATTTGTTACAATCGGGACAGCAGCCTACCCACTTGGAGGCTTCATAGCCACAGTTGCTGCATCTGAAAACAGTTTTGGTTTTTATAATTAACAACTCCTATATTATATAAGTTTTACACATTAATAACTAACTTTCCATCCTCAAAATCTATCGTTGATTAACTTATCAATGGTTTGTTGCCGAAATAATTGCGTGAATTAGTAATGTATATCGGCATGGGATATTAAATTTGTTTTATGACTTCTTATATTGCTTCTTATATTACCCCAGCCTTTACAAGCTCTGAAAGCACATGAACATACATTGCATGAGACCATGTAAGAGGTATTACCCAATCGGGCTTTCCAGTATATTTATTACGCTGTTCAGGCAGCAAACCCATTTCTGTCTTTGAATCAGCAGCCCAATACAGATATTCCTTGGCTTTTGTATAATTGCCTGTTTTCGCATGATATAAAGCAACCCACAGTGTAGTAAGCACCCAAGGATTCCCACCAATATATGAGTCATTTTCATATCTCTTTATTCCTCCGACTCCATCTGAGGTCAATACCTGTTCAATTAGTAAAACAGTATCCTTAATCATAATATCATTGGCATCAAATACATCAAATGGAATACTTAATCCCACTAAGCTTACATCTACCTTCCAATCCTCCAAAGTAACATCTCTCATATAACCCTTTGGATTTATTTCAATCATTGTAGTACTTTGAGAGGGTTCAGGTCCCCATCCGTTTAATTTTACTCTGACACTTCTAATAAATCGCTTATAATCTTCCTTCCAAAAATACTTAACAATTGCTTGCTTTATACTTTTTGCACTCTCATACCATTTGACATACTGTCCACCTGACTTGCCTAAAATTTTAGCAATTTCAACAGCCGAATTAAGTCCTGCATATACTGCAGCAGAGGAATAAGCATGTTCTCCAAATCTTTCTTCCCACAAATCAAAGCTAGGCTTAGGTAGACCAGTATCTGCGTCAATAAATTTAATTAAGAATTCAGCACCAGCCACAACACTATCCCATACATATTGCAGGAACTCTATTCTTTTAACATAATTATAATGATTAAGCATCCCCCATAGTAAGGTTCCAGTTTCGTCTACCTGCAACCCCCAGCAGGGTGCTAAATTTCCATCCATATGATATCTTTGCTGCCAGCTTCCGTCTTCATCTTGTACACTAACAGCCCATTTATAAAAGTTGTCAACACATTCATTTAGACCAGCTATATCCAATGCTCCTGTAATAAAGGCGGCATCTCTACCCCAACAATATGCGTACCTACCGCACTTTGTGAAATATTCATCAATCTCAGGTGCTGCTAACAAGCCTCCGCTTTTTTTATCATACATTAGCCTAAATACCAATAATGACCTCTTATACAAAATATCCAGCCTGTCGTTTCCTGATTTTAATTCCTTTGCCTTGTGTAAAAAGTCCTTCCAATATTGTTCAGTCTCATTGAAAATAGTTAAAGCTCCAATTTTTCTAACTTCTTTTATTAAATTTTTAGCTGATTTTAAATTACTGCTTGCGGTAATATATAGATTAAAATATTTAGTCTCATTTTTTACAAACTTACCTATATCCCATGATACCGCAGCGTCCTTCATCATGCCTATATCATCCTTACCAAAAAGGTATGTATTTACAGCAGCCTCATTGGCATTGTTACCTATTTGAAACTGTAAGGCAGGATTATCTGAGAATAAAGAGATATAATTATTGCTCCTGTAGTGAATTAAAGCCTCATTGTTAAAGTCAAACAAAGAACATGCAATGTCAGTATCCGCACTTGTCGCAGCTGAAAAAGCAACAAAGCCCAATTCCTTTTGCTCATTTGATATGTTCTTTATCTCAAATCTTCTTACAAGCACATCCTTATCAGGGTGTACAAAGTCATACAATATAACCTTATAACCATCAACAGCATTTGTTATAGTACTCTTAACAATATTAGAATCCTGTAAATATTCCTGATTATGCTCACAACGTTGATCATTGAGCCACACTGTGCTTCCATTCTTGTTTTTTATAAAGATACCGCATAACATCTTGTCAAATTGCTGTAAATAATCAATGTTCGGCCAAAATAATCTAAGTAATTCACTTTTTTCACTTAAACAAACCAGCATTGATGAATTACCAACAATTGCATTATTATAATATGATTTTTGCATTATAACCTCCACGAAGTATAATCCTGCGAAATAAGCACTTTAAAACTTTAATAATTATAACAGCTAAATAAATATATATTCCGTTAAAGTAATTTCACTTCTTAATATTCAAATTAGCATAAGTTTATTATAACATAAATATTTTTCCATTTTTAGAGCAAACTATTAAGCAGTACAAACATTTATTTGGAGGATTTGATGGAAACAATATTTTACTATATCAGTTTTTATGTAAGTGAGATTATTCAGATAGTTATTTTTGTGGCAGGCTGTTATTTCGCGGGAATATCTATATTTGGATGGATAAAAAGAAAAGAAAAAGATGGTAATGAAATAGTTCCTGAAAAAAGCTTTGCCCTTGTGGTTGCTGCTCATAATGAGGAATTGGTGATTAGCAATATTATAGATAGTCTATTAAAATTGAGTTACCCTCGACACTTATATGATATATTTGTAATTGCTGATAACTGTACTGATAACACCGCTAAAATAGCTCAAGCTCTAGGTGCAAAGGTACATATCCGAGAAAATGAATCTCAAAAAGGAAAAGGCCATGCATTAGAATGGATGTTTGATAGAATATTTAAAATGAATCGTCAATACGACGCAATTGCTATTTTTGATGCTGACAACCTTGTTTCAACAAATTTTCTTTTGGAAATGAATAAACAGCTTTGCAAAGGACATAAAGTTGTTCAGGGCTATATCGACAGCAAAAATCCTTATGACAGCTGGATTACGTGTTCGTATTCCATTGCCTTTTGGCTGTCAAACCGTATTTTTCAGCTGCCCAGGTATTATCTAAAGCTAAGCTGCAGCCTTTGCGGAACTGGTTTTTGTATAGACACCACTGTTTTGAAAGAACTCAAATGGGGTGCTACCTGCTTGACAGAAGATCTTGAATACACTATGAAACTTGCATTAAACGGAATCAAAATTTCATGGGCACATCAAGCAGTGGTCTACGATGAAAAGCCATTAACCTTCAAGCAGTCTTGGAAACAGCGTAAACGCTGGATGCAGGGCCATGCGGACTGTGCCAGCAAATATCTCTCTCCTCTGTTCAGACAGGCATTTTCACAAGGTGATCTTGTCTCCCTTGACTGTGCACTATATTTATTCCAGCCTATCAGATTTGTATTTGTAGGTTTAATGACATTAATGCTGTGGGTCCAGACTGTATACCCAGAATTTCCTCTTTTCAGCATTCAGTATGTATTTCCTGTAGAGGTATGGTATCTTATGGGTATATTTCAAATGTTTTATGGACCTATAATAATTTTGGCAGAAAAGAAATTCAACCTAAAAGCCCTCTTTGGGTTTATAATATATCCATTTTACTGTCTTACATGGGTACCCATCACCATTCAGGGCTTTTTAGAAAAGGACAACAAAGAATGGAGCCATACAATTCATACACGACAAATGAATATTAATGATATGGAGAATCAATGAAATGAATTAGTCAATTCTTACTAGCTCATCTGGTTTCTATAAAAAATCGAGTAGGAGGGAATTAATTATTTTAATTCCCGACCTCTCACAGCACCGTGCATACCGTTCGGTACACGGCG
>JAEWZA010000300.1 GCA_023395575.1 Bacillota bacterium | reverse complement strand
AATAAATGTACAAATTAGTGGCAATAGATTTAGATGGAACATTGCTGGACTCAACAAAAGAAATTTCTACTAGAAATAAAAAAGCAATTGCTTCAGCTATGGAGAAAGGAGTAAAGATTGTAATTTGCTCTGGGAGAGTTTACTCAGGTGCAAGGCTATATGCAAAACAGATTGGCTCAAAGGATCCAATAATAGCTTGCAATGGAGCTGTTATCACTGAAAAAGTAGACGGAAGAGTCATTTACTCTAATTATTTACATACTGAGGCTTGTATGAAGATAAATGACATATTGCATAAGAATGATTTGTATTTTCATGTCTATGCTGGTGATACTATGTATACTGAAAAGTTAGGGTATACCTCTCTAAAATACTTTGAAAAAAATAAGTCGCTGCCAAAAGAAGACAGAGTTGAAATAGAGATAGTTGAAGATATGGCTTCAAAGCTCAAGAGTCTTTCGGAAAAGGTGCTTAAATTTGTGGCTGTCGCTGATAATAGAGAACAGCTTAAAATAGCTAGATATGAAATAGAACAATTACAAAATGTTGATGTTATGAGCTCAAACTATGACAATTTTGAGGTGTTGCAAAAAGGTGTTAGTAAAGGGGAAGCTTTAAAAAAGATATCAGAGTATTTGAAGGTTCCACCTTCTGAAATGATTGCAATAGGTGACAATGAGAATGATATATCAATGTTCAAATATGCAGGACTCAGCGTTGCCATGGAAAATGGTGAAGATTTTGCCAAGGAAGCTGCTCAGTATGTTACAGCATCTAATAATGATGATGGTGTAGCTGAGGCAATTGAAAGGTTTATTCTAAATGAAAAATGACGTGTACAATCCAGGGGTAATAGTGTGCTAAATTTGGCATTGTATCGGTTTGAACGCAGAAACATTTGGAGCTTGCTGATTTAATGCGACTAATTCATGTGAATATTTCAACCTAATTTTTTTAACAAAAGGTTTATCCATACTAAAGTCTATTAATATAATATATGTTAATAATAGGTTTGCTGCCTTTTTGAAGAGAAGCTATTTGTATATGGTTGGATTAATATTCAGCAATTAAGATCCAATAATTTAGTGCATAAAGGATGCAAAAATGCATGATGTTAGCTATAATAAGAATATAACTAGAAAATTCTTCACTTCTATAAGTGGCAAGTTCTGCTTTTGTTTAGGAGTTATAATTCTGTGATAGTTTATTTTATCAAATCAATTAAAGTTTGATTTTTTTAATGCTTGAAAAATAAGAATTTTGTTAATATTATAATTAAAATACAATAAACATTGGAAAGGGATGATTAAGTGCTTGAGTTAGAACAATACAGACTGGAACTACAGGGGCTGAAAAGCAATTTAGATGAAATGAGGGCTTCACTTTGACATCGCTAGATTAAGCGATGAGATAGTGGAGCTGGAGCATAAGGCTACTGAACCGGATTTTTGGAATGACATGGAAAAGTCTCAGAAAATATTACAGAAAATAAAAACCTTAAAGTCAAAAATAGATAATTTTGAAGATATAAGTTCCCAATGGGAGGACTTGCTCACATTATCTGATATGGGTTTAGAGGAGCAGGATGAGAGTGTTATTCCTGAAGTGGGAGAAGGGCTTGATAAAGTAAAAAAGCGTCTTGAAGCACTTAGATTAGAAACACTGCTTACAGGACCATATGACAAAAATAATGCTATTCTTACACTTCATGCGGGAGCAGGTGGAACAGAAGCGCAGGATTGGGTGCAAATGCTGCTCAGAATGTTTACGAGATGGGCAGAGAATAAGGATTATCAGGTTGAAATTCTGGATTACCTTGATGGCGATGAGGCAGGAGTAAAAAGTGTAACAATACAAATTATTGGCGAAAATGCTTATGGATATATGAAGTCGGAAAAAGGAGTTCACCGATTAGTTAGAATTTCTCCTTTTGATGCATCTGGAAGGAGACATACTTCTTTTGCTTCTTTGGATGTTATGCCGGAAATTGATGAATCAATTGAAATTGATATTAATCCTGAGGACATAAAAATGGATGTTTATAGAGCCAGTGGAGCCGGAGGACAGCATGTTAATAAAACTAGCTCTGCTGTTAGACTCACTCATATTCCAACAGGCGTTGTTGTTGCTTGTCAAACGCAGCGTTCTCAATTTCAAAATAAGGATACTGCAATGAAAATGCTTAAAGCAAAGCTCTTTGATATAAAGGAACGGGAGCAGAAGGAAAAAATTGAGGATTTAAAGGGTGTTCAGATGGACATTGCATGGGGAAGCCAAATACGATCCTACGTTTTTTGTCCATATACACTTGTAAAAGACCATCGTACTAATTATGAAAATGGAAATGTTAATGCAGTTATGGATGGAGATCTTGATGGTTTTATAAATGCATATCTGTCTATGGACAAAAAAGAAGGCAACGCTTGAGGTTAGCAGCTAAAAGCTAGAGAATAAATTTTTGCCAACATGGTGCATTATCTAGTTCCCAAAACCACAAGATTTTTTTGAATGTGTATTAGAAAAATTGCTAAATTTATTGCGTACCGCCACGAGTACTGAACTATAACTTTAGTACAAGGTTGGCGTGGAGGTTAGTATGAATTCAAAGGAGCTAATGAAGCTGCTTGAAGATGTTAAAAATGGCTCTGTTGAGGTTGAACAGGCATACAAGGATATAAAGGCTCTGCCTTATGAGGACTTAGGCTTTGCTAAGGTTGATCATCATAGGGCTATTAGAAATGGCTACCCAGAAGTTATTTATTGTGAAGGTAAAACAAATAGTCAAGTTGTAGAAATAGTGCAAAGACTGATGTTGAAGAACAATAATATACTAGCTACAAGGGCAGCTCAGGAGGTATATGAAGCAATATGCCAATTGACTTCTGATGCGGAATATCATCGGGAGGCAAGGATTGTTGTTGTCAAAAGAAAAGATATTGTAATTACAGAGAAAAAAATTGCAGTTATTACAGCAGGAACTTCTGACATTCCTGTGGCTGAGGAAGCGGCTGTAACGGCTGAGGTTCTAGGAAATAGAGTTACCCGAATATATGATGTAGGAGTTGCTGGAATTCATAGACTATTATCAAAAATGGATATTATTTCTGAGGCAAATGTAATAATTGTAGTTGCTGGTATGGAGGGTGCACTTGCAAGTGTTGTTGGTGGTTTAGTGGACAAGCCAGTGATTGCAGTTCCCACAAGCGTTGGTTATGGAGCAAGCTTTGGTGGTTTGGCGGCACTTTTGACAATGCTGAACAGCTGTGCTAGTGGAATTGGTGTAGTGAATATTGACAATGGTTTTGGGGCAGGATATTTGGCGAGTAACATAAACAAGCTATAAATAGAAATAGGCTTATTGATAAATAACTATTTAAATGGAGGCTGTAATGAGGATTCTATATTTTGATTGCTTTTCTGGAATAAGTGGTGATATGACTTTGGGCGCGTTGCTTGACTTGGGTTTGGAGCAAGACGTTTTTCTGAATGAGTTAAAGAAACTTAATCTATCTGGATATTCAATAGAAATCAGAAAGGTTGTCAAAAATGGGATTTCTGGTACTGATGTAAAAGTAATACTTGATGATGAGGAACCAGGTCATATTTGTTGTCATGAGAATGAAGCGCATAAAACTATTGAATTTATTGACTATGAAAAGGTGTATGAAAGTCAGTACATTAATAATTGTGATAAAAATAACCACGGTTGTCATCATGAACAAACTCATTTACACTCACATTTAGAACATGAAAATTGCTCTGGACAAGCTCACTCTCACTCCCATTCTCATTCACAGCCTGAGAGAAACCTTGCAGATATTGAAAATATTATAAATATGAGTGATTTAAAGCCTAGAGTTAAGGTTATGAGCACAAAGATTTTCAGGGAAATAGCAAGAGCTGAGGCAAAAGTTCATGGTAAGGAAATTAATGAAATTCACTTTCATGAGGTTGGTGCAATAGATTCAATTGTAGATATTATTGGTGCTTGCATTTGTATTGATATGCTTGGTGTGGAAAGAATCTATGCTTCAGAGCTCCATGATGGGAAAGGCTTTGTAAAATGTGCCCATGGACTGTTGCCTGTACCAGTGCCTGCGGTTATGGAAATGCTTTGTGACAGTAACATTCCCTTGGTTTCTGAAGATGTTTCCTGCGAGATGGTAACTCCAACAGGAATGGCTATATTGAAGATGACCTGTTCAAGCTATGGAAAAATGCCTCCATTATCAATAGAGCGTACAGGATATGGTATGGGAAAACGTGATACTGGTCGTTTCAATGCATTAAGAGCAGTGGTTGGAACACTATATGAGCAGGATTCCATTCCTAATGATGAAATATCAATACTGGAAACAAATATAGACAACATGTCGCCTGAAATATTAGGCTATACTATGGAAAAGCTTTTTGACAACGGAGCGCTGGATGTATACTATACACCTATTTATATGAAAAAAAGCAGACCTTCTGTAGTACTGACTGTACTATCTAAATGCGGTGATGAAAAGAAGTTCACTGATATTATTTTTAAAGAAACCTCTACATTGGGTGTGAGAATTAGTCATTCTCTGAGGTATTGCATGAACAGGGAGCTAATTAAAGTGGATACCCAATATGGTGCTGTCAGGGTTAAGGTGGCAAGCAGTGATGACATAATGAAGTTTGCTCCCGAGTATGAGGATTGTAAAAATATTGCAATGAAAACAGGTATGCCTATTAACAAGGTATATGAACTTGTAAATGAAAAATACAGGCGAGAGGGAAATGGTGTTGCTGTACAATAAATTTTCTGATTATTTAAGAAATAAATATGGCACAAAGGTATACAAGCTTCCGTTAAATCTTCCTGTAACTTGTCCAAACATAGATGGGAATATCAGCGCAGCTGGCTGCACATTTTGTGGTGAAGAGGGGGCTGGCTTTGAAAACCTCTCCTGTGAAATGTCTGTTTCAGAACAGCTTAAGCAAAATGCAAAATACATAGGCAAGAACTATGCTAGTCAAAAGTTTATCGCGTATTTTCAAAACTATTCAAACACATATTTACCCTTTGAATTGTTTGCACAGAATATTTCAGAGGCCTGCGTAGATGATATTGTGGCTATTTATATTTCAACAAGACCAGACTGCATATCTGACAGGTATATGGAATATTTGGCACAACTTAAAAGTGAGAAGGGTATAGATATTGTAATTGAGCTGGGTTTACAGACTGTAAATTATCATGCGTTAAAAAAGCTGAATAGAGGTCATACTTTAGCTGAATTTATAGATGCAGTAATTAGAATAAAGAAATACCAGCTTGAGGTGTGCGCCCATTACATAACTGATTTACCAATGGATAATATAGAAGATGTAGTTGAGGGAGCCAAAATCCTTTCTGCACTAGGAGTTTCACAGGTTAAGTGTCATTCTCTGTTTATACTGAAGGACACAGAGCTTGAGAAGCAGTATTTGCGTAGAGAAGTCGTACCAATAGCAATGGAGGAGTTTGTTGATAGAACAATAGCCTTCTTGGAGCATTTAAGTCCAGACATTGTTGTTCAAAGATTAATTGGACGAGCTCCAGCTGATAGAACAGTTTTTTGTAACTGGAGTACCAGCTGGTGGAAAATTCAAGATGCAATTGAAATGAAAATGACTGAGATTGGGAGTTTTCAGGGAAAGGGCTTTAATTATTTGAATGGTGAGAAGGGGATGGGTGGGTATTCCACTAAATAATATCTTAAAAACTTTGCGGGTAAGAGATACTTAAATGCTATTTTCACTGTTTTTAAGCATATCCACTTTTGGGTTGAGGCAATTTTTTATATTCTTCTTTGTTATATATGAATTCTTCAATTTTTTTAAAAAGTTCTCTTAATTGAGTAGCTTCTTTTGTTTTAGATATGTTTTCGTATTTCCAGTAAATGGATTTTTCTTTTCCGTTATAGTTAATTTTTATGGAAAAAGTCTCAAAAGGGGTGCACATTGTATTGCTCTTTGGTGTGAATATTTCAGGATAATTTAAAATGTTAATGTATTTCATAGCTAAATATATAATATCCATTTCTTCATCATATAATTTTAAATCTGTAGTTATAGATGCTTCTATAACCATATCCTTAGTATATGTACCCTCAATAGAATTTATTTGATTCTTAGCATTTATGCCAAAATTAAAAATAGTAAGTTGAGTAATAAAAAAACACATCTTTATGCTATGCACAACAAATAAAATTCGTTATAATATATTGAAGACTTATTCAAATGTGGTTTTGTGTAAAAGAGTGTTTGATATTCTTTTATTTTACAATAATAATTAAATTAATATTTTACAAAGAGGAGCTGTGAAAGTTGAACAATGAAATGGTTTTGGTAATTGATTTCGGCGGTCAATATAATCAATTGATTGCACGCCGTGTCAGAGAAGCAAATGTTTACTGTGAGGTTATTCCATACAGTGCTTCAATAGAACGAATAAAGTCATACAATCCTAAAGGAATTATTTTTACCGGTGGACCTGCTTCAGTACTAGATGAGAAGGCACCAAAATGCGACCCGGGTATTTTTGAATTAGGAGTTCCTGTACTTGGAATTTGCTATGGTATGCAATTGATGAGTGTGATGCTTGGCGGAAGTGTTGCAGCAGCAACCCAGAGAGAATATGGTAAAGTTGATATTAGTGTTGATAAATCACAGCCATTCTTCAAAGATGTTGATGAAAATACAACTTGCTGGATGAGCCACACATATTATGTTGATAATGCACCAGAGGGCTTTAAAGTTACTGCAACATCAACAAACTGTCCAACAGCAGCAATGCAGAATGAAGAGAAGAAATTTTATGCAGTTCAATTCCATCCTGAAGTAATGCATACACCAAAGGGAAAAGAAATGCTACGAAACTTCCTGTACAGCATTTGTGGCTGCAAGGGTGACTGGAAAATGTCTGCGTTTGTTGAAAACTCTATCAAAGCTATTAAGGAGAAGGTTGGAGACAAAAAGGTGCTTTGCGCGTTGTCGGGTGGAGTTGATTCATCTGTAGCAGCCGTACTTATCAGCAAAGCAGTAGGAAAGCAGTTGACATGTATATTTGTTGACCATGGACTTCTAAGAAAAAATGAAGGCGACGAGGTTGAACAAATATTCAGAAAGCAGTTTGATATCAATTTGGTTCGTGTAAATTGTGAAGATAGATTTTTAGAAAAGCTTGCTGGCGTATCTGATCCAGAAAGAAAGAGAAAGATTATTGGTGAGGAATTTATAAGAGTATTTGAAGATGAAGCAAAGAAGATAGGAACTGTAGATTTCTTGGTTCAGGGAACGATTTATCCTGATGTTATTGAAAGTGGACATGGTGATGCTGCTGTAATAAAGAGTCATCACAATGTTGGCGGACTCCCTGATTATGTTGATTTCAAGGAAATAATAGAGCCATTAAGAAATCTGTTTAAGGATGAGGTAAGAAAAGCCGGAGAAGAGCTTAGAATTCCAGAGGATTTAGTTTGGAGACAGCCATTCCCAGGACCTGGACTTGCTATCAGAGTTATTGGCGATTTGACAAAGGAAAAGCTTGATACACTAAGAGATACAGACTATATTTTCCGTGAGGAAATTAAGAATGCTGGTATATCAAGAGACATAAATCAGTACTTCACAGTACTAACAAACATGAGAAGCGTTGGTGTTATGGGTGATGAGAGAACCTATGACTACACTTTAGCACTCCGTGCAGTAACAACCACAGACTTCATGACTGCGGATTGGGCAAGAATTCCATATGACTTATTGGAAAAGATTTCAAACCGTATAGTAAACGAGTGTAAAAACATCAACAGAGTTGTGTATGATATCACAAGTAAGCCACCAAGTACTATTGAGTGGGAATAAACGCCGAAGCGCTGCCCAAAGGCAGAAGAAGCAAGGCGTTTATTGCGCAGCGCAAGGAGCAATGCGAGCGAAGGTGAGCAGAGCGACTATGCAGCAAGCCGGGTACAGTTAGTGTAACGAGGTAAATGATATCTAGAAATGATTTATGCTGATAGATTTTATAAATTAATGATTCTATAAAAAGTTAGCTACAATTTTTGAGTTGTTTTATCAATGGTAGCTAACTTTTTTGTTATTTATTTTTATGGTGGCTACGGTTGAGAAGTATTATATTCGTAGAGGAAGAAAATAAAATTATATCCTCAAAAAATCCCAATGTCTTCAAATTATGAATATGATATTATTCGATATATTAGTCATGAGTATTGCGATATCATTTCTGTAACAAACTGGCTGAGGAAATGATTGAGGTGGCTGATAAATTAACTGCATTTCCTTACTCTCATGAAGTCTATAAACCAATTAGAGCTTTAAAGCAAGAATATTGAAAGTTGCTTGTGTAGAACTATGTTATGTTTTATTGGGGCGATAATTAAAATATGATAATTACTATTACGAGAGCTGTATATGAATGTCGAAATTATAAAAAACTTCTTTGAAGCAGTGAAATTCATTTTTAATGCTGTGATAGCGGATTTTCAGATGATGTAGTATGAATTTTTTTAATTGGTAATAAGATTCTGTACTGTATATAGGGAAATGGTATTAAAATGAGAATAAAGTAATGTCAAGACCTTCTTAAATCAGGGACTTTTATAATTGGTGGAATTCTTAAGTGATATTTTTCTACAGAGGCATAATTATAAGCAGGAAAATTTTAGTGAGAAAACATCCAAACCATGATATAATTTTACCTGTGTATAGTTATATGTTCACTGGGTTTACGGAACTTTCACTTATTGTGAAAGAATGAAAAACAGCTCTTTATTTGTATAATTGCCTATGATAAGATCAAGATCCATTTTTATCATAGGAGGAAAAAGAATGATTTTAGCAGAAAAGCTATTTAAATGTTTTAAACAAAAAGAAACGTTTACCCTACAGGATGCATATGAAAATAATTCAGACAAACCAAAAGAAACAATAAGAGCAAGAATTTACGATAATTTGGGTATTCGTTTTATTCGATTAGCGAAAGGTATTTATAGAACAATTGATTCATATGAGGAAGCTTGCATATTATTAGAGGGAGATGGGAGAGAGTTGTCAATGTTTGAGGATAATAGCATTGATTGTATTCTTACAGACCATCCTTGGCTTGATATGAAATCAAATAAAGGCGGCACAAGAGCATTCGCAGTCTATGATTGCTTCAAGTACTCATTTGAAGATTTCAAAGAAAAGGCACGAGTACTAAAAGAGGGCTGTTTTTTAGTTGAGATTCTTCCGGCAGAAAATGAGAACAACTACGAATATTTATATCAGATTAAACAATATGCAAAAGAAGCAGGATTTATATATTACTCAAAGGTTACTTGGAAAAAGGGAAGCTTTGTAAGTAATACTGGCAGAAAAGCAAAAAATACACAGGACGTTATGATTTTTTCAAAAGGTAAAGCAAGAAGTATGCGGTATGATAAGAAAAAGTCCAATGTAACTGGTGAAGAATGTTATATGAGTGGTTGTAATGGAATGCTTCCAACCATGTTCAACGTACAGCCAGTATCAAAGAAAGACCGGATTCATCAAAGTGAGTTGCCAGTGAGTTTATGTGAACAGATCCTTCAGTTTGTTACATATGAAGGGGAGATTGTCCTTGATTCTTTCGCAGGAAGTGGTGTGGTTGGAGATGCTGCTCTACGTATAAAAAGAAATTGCATTTTGATAGAAATATTGAAAGAAAATATAGAGAAAATAAAGCGAAGGTTAGGCAATAATATTTTATTCCAACCAGTTATGGAGTGACTCTATGAATTTGCAGATGGATACAGAAATAGCAGAATATTATAATAGTCAGTCACAAAAAATTCGAGTAATCACAGAGAATTGGGTGAGCCAGAATTTATACTGCCCATATTGTGGAAGTCAGTATATTAGGCAGTTTGAAAATAACAGACCAGTCGCAGATTTTTATTGTCCCCACTGCAAAGAGGAGTATGAATTAAAAAGCAAAAAAGGTTCTATAACTAATAAAGTAAATGATGGTGCGTATTCAGCTATGATCGAACGTATAGAATCTGTTCATAATCCGAATTTTTTCTTTATGCATTATGATAAGTTAGATTTAAAAGTAAAAAATTTAATTATGGTTCCAAAACATTTCTTTTCAACGCAAATTATAAGAAAGAGGAAACCACTTGCTGAATCTGCGAGAAGAGCTGGCTGGGTGGGATGCAATATTATCTTGAATCAGATTCCGGATGAGGGACGAATATTTATTGTAAAGAATGAAATGCAGCAATCAGTAAAAGCTGTCATATCTAAAGTGAAAAGAACTTATTTTATTAGTCAATATAAGCTGGATGCAAGAGGATGGATTCTAGATATTTTGAATTGTATAAATAAAATTGATAGCAGGGATTTTACCTTAGAACAGGTATATTGGTTTGAGGAACAATTAGCTGCAAAACACCCAGAAAACAAACATGTTAAGGAAAAAATTCGTCAGCAGTTACAGGTGTTGAGAGATAAAGGAATTATAGAATTTAATTGTCGTGGACATTATCGTAAGATTTGATTAAAGTGTAGAAAGCACCGATAAAAGTGAATTAAATTAATAGGAGGCAAAACAATGAAATCCTACATAACACATGTAGCACTTTACGTAAAAGACATTGAAAGAGCCAGAGCATTTTATGAGAAATATTTTGATGGGAAGAGCAATGATAAATATATAAATTCAAAAGGCTTTCAGAGCTATTTTATTACATTTTCGTCGGGTGCTAGAATGGAAATAATGGCGCATAATGAATTAGTGCTTCGTGAAAATATGGATAAGGTAAATGGATGGAGTCATATAGCCTTTTCTGTGGGAAGTGAGGAAAATGTGCGTATACTGACAGAGGAAATTGTAGCCGATGGTTATGAATTGTTAAGTCCAGTGAGACATACAGGAGATGGCTACTATGAAAGCTGTGTTTCAGACCCAGAGGGCAACCGAGTTGAGATAACAGTGTGAGACCTGTTAATGACTCTCCAAAAATTTAGGCAAGGCAAACACTTTAGAGCACTGCTGGTACATAAAATGGAAAAAGCCGATTGGTAAATAACAATATATTTTTTTCTTTGATATGCTATCAATTGCCAAGGCTAGAGCTTGTAATGGTATAAGACTTTTATATTCAAATAGGGAAATAATGGATACAAGAAGTGCTTTTGTGATAGACTGATTATAAGCTCGATAACATAATGTGTACAAACTTAGTGCATTTTGGGTTACAAAAGCCCACAAGTGCTTTGCAGGTGTAGTAGAGCTTCTATTCTAAAAGTTTTGCAAAATTTGTTTGCCTAAATAGGTCGTGGAGGGTAAGATGCTGATAACATTAGCTATTTTAGCAGTATATGCATTTATAGCAGTATATGGACTCGCATATACAAAGGATACAAATCATTTTTTTAACAAAGATTATACAACGGTATTAAAAGGCTTATGCTGTATAATTGTAATTTTAGTTCATATCCCATATGGACACGGAAATGCTGTTCAAAATGCTGCAGGTAGCTTTGGATACATATGTGTGACTTTATTTTTTATGTTTTCTGCATATGGATTAACCTGGAGCGTAAAGAATAAGGAGGGATATCTAAATAATTTTTTCCGCAAACGAGTTTTAGCGCTATTAACACCATATATAATTATATGTTTACTAAAATCCATATGTGGTTTTAAAGTTTTTTATGGTGGAACAAATTTTGTATTTGTAATATTTATGTTTTATATTATATTTTATTTATCTCACAAATATATTAGCAATAAGTACAGGGATATATTGATATGTGGATTTGTTATTTTATATAGTTTTGTGGGTCAAATAGCAAATGATTTTTTTGGATTTGAGAATATTATTTTAAAATGGCAGACTGAATCCTTGGGCTTTATGTATGGTATAATTTTTGCAAATATAATAGAGAAATTTAAAGAAAAGGTTGAAAAGCACTACGCAGTTAAAATTGGGATATTAGCTGTAATATCTGGAGTTTTAGGCATCGCATATTTAAAGTATAAATATGTCCTTTTCACTGGAGATTATATTTTAAGAATAATTCTGGGAATTTTTATAATTATGTTAGTGTTTACAGTTACAGTACATTTTAGAATTGGTAATGTTTTCACGAAATATTTAGGAAAAATTTCTTATGAAGTATTCTTATTGCATGGATTTGTAATGAGCGTGTTTAATGTTCTGAATCTCAGAGTATCGTCAGGTATGTATATCTTAATGGTTATCTTAGGAACATTAGTTATTGCAACAGTTCTAAATAAATTAGACACACTAATAATCCAAAAAATAACTGCTACAACAAAACCATTTGCGCTAAGACAATCCAAGGTAAGTAAAATTGATACTTGAATTCGAACATAGCAGCAAATAATTGATTTTATGAAAAAGAATATATGTGAAATAAGGCAATGATACCATATGATTTGAATAAATTGTTGAATGCAGTCAATAAAATTTGGCTGCATTTTTTAATATATTGTAGAAAAATATAAATTATCTTGGTATAATATAACATATTGAATAAATTTAGTAAAAATATAGTGATTTAAATAAAATCACTTATTCCAATTGAAAATTGCAGGTTCAAATTATCAATGGAAAGTTTGACGAAATACAATAACTAAAGCCTGTAATTAGATATTTTGAAATAATGAGGTGAAAAGTATGGATATTTTCTTGATAAATAGTTGCATATATTAATTATTAATAACATCTCACTGAGTTTAGCTATCAGAGAAAGGAAAAGTAAATGGGTTTTCTGACTTTGAAAGGAAATTTACGTAAGGATTATCTCCAGACTAAATACGAGTATTATTCTAAATTTAACCTATGGGTTTTAGTTTGTGGGGTTTTTGCAGATGTACTCAGCATTATTTCAGATGGAGTAATTATTGGAGCTTTTCCCTATGAGACTTTATTTAATAGACTGTGGGTTATTCTTCCTCTTGGGGTTTTTTTGTTAATAGCCAGAAAGCAAACTAACTATTTAGTTATGTTCTGGTTATCATATGGATTGCTTTATTTGCTTGTTATCAATAATATATGGCTTCTAACAATACTACCAGATATATCTCATGCTGGGGAAGGCTATATAGAATGGATGTTGGCGTTCTTTTTAGTTACATATGCTACACCATTTTTGGGCAGTTCAATTGCTTGCTGTGGATTGCCATTACTTATCTATCTATCGAGTTTTTTTATTGATTATGTAGATTTGGGTGGATTTATGGCATTAATGCTTCCATTGATTACTGTTTGTATTGTGGCTAACTATGCCATGAACTTAGTCTATTATGACCACTATAAGATTAAGAAGCAATTAGAAAGAGCCAGTGAATGTGATCCGCTAACAGGCCTATATAATAGAAATAAAATGAAAAGTATAACCTCTGTAGATGGTAATTTTATTGCTACAAAAGGGGTTAAAGACATTTGTTGTCTTTTAGTAGACATTGATTATTTCAAGCGAGTTAATGATGAATTTGGGCACGAGGCTGGAGACGTTCTTCTTAGACAAGTTTCAGAAATATTGAATTCATGTGTAAGAGATAGCGATATTGTAATACGTTGGGGAGGAGAAGAGTTTTTCGTTCTGCTATATGAATGTGATTTGCAGCAGGCAGAATATGTTGCCGAGAGAATTAGAGAGTCAGTGGAAAAACTAGCTAGTATAACTGTATCTGTTGGTGTGGCTGTGCATAATGGAAAAAGTTGGGAAGAATCTGTGAGTCATGCTGATTTAGCCCTCTACAGAGCAAAAGATAAAGGTAGAAATAAAGTTGTTACATTTAATGAAAATGAATTTTTTATTCAAAAGTAAATATTTAACACATAAAGAAAATTTGATTAATCCCATACAAATTGATATAATTGACATCTAATATTAGCTAATTCCGAAATTTATTATTTCATTTTGTGGGAGGACTTATTATGAATATAATAAAGCGGCTTGATGTTGTGCCATTTCACAGTGACTTTGCTGATTGTACTGAAGAGTGCATGATTTCTGTGGCAAACTATTACAGACGCAATTTTAGCCTAATGTATTCTCAAGCATGGGGATTTTCATTTGATGAGAACTTAAATAAAAGTGACAATGTTGGATATTCGCTAAATGGTGATAGAGGAGTTACTTATGAACTTTTACGTTTATATCATGGGCTACAAATAGCAAAGGTTAAAGAAACTGATGCATATAAAGTAAAAGAAAGAATTATTAGTGAATTAAATCAAGATAAGCCTGTAGGGGTTGTAATGGATACATATTACTATTCTTGGGATCCAAATAAAAATCAGCATGGAAGCCACACTTTTATAATATCAGGAGTAGACACTCAAAAAGAGTTATTTTATTGTACAGATCCATTCTTTCAAAAAAAGGACGAGATACTTGATTTTAAAGATTTTTTAGATGGGTATTTAGGAATTTATGTTACTGTTAATTCAGTTAATGAGGAAATAAAAGAGTATAGCTGGAAAAATATTATCAATGCTACTATTAAAAAGATATCAGGAAAAGATCAGCAAGGTGAAAACATTTTTGTAAAAATGTTAAGGTACGCCGATTATATAGAACAAAAAATTAACTTTAGTAATGAAGTTTTTGGGAAAAGACGAATAGTTGATTTACCGTTTTATGTTAGTCTAGAAGATATTAGCAGAGGCAGAAGGCAATATGCAGTATTTTTAGAGGAGATTGCTTCTAAGCATAATATCAATGGATTATTTGAAGTGGCTGATAAATTAAAGCTTGTCAGCGCAAAATGGGATGCTATTAGAGGAATTATGGTAAAGTCTATATATAATGAATCATTAGCAAAGGAAAAGCTTCCTCCAAAAATCAGAGAAATCGCAATTTTTGAAAAAGATATATTCAATTTGATGACAAGTATTGTAATGAATTCAATCAGTTCAGATAATCAAATAACTAATGATATGGATAAAAACATACTGCAGAGTGAAGATATTGATAATTCAAATGACTACACGTATTTAGATTTAACTAAGTATTTTAATAATAATGGTTTTGGTAGTATCTTAAACAATGATACGACAGCGGACTTAAATGGTGCTGGCTTATTTTTTGTTACAGAAGATATTCCTACACAAGAGATTTGGAATATAGGAGATATGAGCTTTAAGTTTCCAAAGAAGCTAGAGGGGAAAAATGATAATATTGCGTGCTCTGAGCAGCTTGTTGAAGTGCCATGTGTTAAAGGTACTAACTTAATGATACTTGCAACAGCTGATTTTGGTAGCTTTAATGAAATTATAACAATAAGATATAAAGATGGGAGTAATGAGCAAATAGCTATTAGTTGCACAGAATTGATCTTTGAACCTATATATGGAGAGTGTGTTGCCTGGGAGGGAAGAGCCTGTGAACGGAATGGCAACACAGTAAATATCTATAATTCAAGGGTAAAGATATTTGCTAAGAATTACAGACTTAAAAAATCTGGAATAATTATAGGCATTGAGCTCCCATATTTACCAAATATACATATATTTTCAATGACGCTATCGTAGCATTTTGTAAGAATATAAATAATGTATTAAAAAAGGCTTACAGCCTCATGTAGAGGTATAAGCCTTTTTTAATGCAGGACTAATTAACATTAACAGTATAAACAGTTTCAGTTCCAAAAGGTCTTGGGGTAAATATAATTTCATATTGTCCAGGTTCAGTTGCTGTAAATGTGTATATTCTTGAATATAGCCAATCTGCAATCTGTGGGTTAGGATTATTAACTTCTTCAGAGACTAATAACACAGATTCATCTGAAATTTTGCAAGTTGAAGTAAAACCTGCTATGCCGCCTTCTTGCATAGAAATACTAAAAAGTTCATTTGTATTAACATTTATAATGTTCTCATCTGAGCTACTTACATTAATAGTACATTGAACAATTTTAATAGGTGCTATACCTTGTTCCCAAGAACGTTTGGATTCAAATGTAAGTGTATATGTTCCAGGCTTTAGTGCCTCAAAGGACCATATTTTTTGAATAGGGGCTCCCGCTAATTCGCGGCTGGTATATTGTATGCTTTCTACAGAAATTAGATTTAAAGCAGAAATGTCGTAAATATCGTAGAACCATTGATAGCCTGTAGATCCGTTTTCTTCTAAGGTAATTTCAAAGGTTTTGTTTTGTTCTACATTTATAATGCTATTAGTTTCAGTATCTACAAATGTATTCCCTACTGGAAATCTTAATATACTCCCAAGAAGAAATTGCTTCATTATTGATAAATCTAATACATTAATCTCTTTGTCACCATTTACATCTGCAGTCTTTATAAATGTACCAGTATTGTCTAACAGTAACGATTTCATAAGTGCATAGTCTAAAGAGTTAACGTTGAAATCACTATTTAAGTCACCATAAATAGTATTAATTTCAGTAACACTACTAGAGGTACCTTCATTTGTTGATGATTCTGCATTTACATTTCCAACAGGAACTGCCATAAGCGAAAGCATTAAAACTGCCAATAAAATAGCTACGTGTTTTTTATAAGGATTTAATATTGCGGTCTTTAATTCTTTTGTTTGATTTTTTAGTGTTCTTTTCATGTTATTTCCTCCCTTAATAATTTATAAGCTTGAGAAAAGTTACTCCTAAATCCCTTAATGGTCTTTTGATAATCGAAAATAAACTATGTTTATACAAGCTATCCTCACTGTCAAAAGCTAATTGTAGGGTTTGAGCAGTTATGAAATTACCATGTTTGTATAAGATTTGTTTTCGAAATACAATAAGGATTTTTATATTATAATTATACCAAATTATGGCTTTAATGTAAAACGGTATATGGAGGCAAAAAAATGTCCCTACTATGATAAGTGGAGGATACCGCTTTGATTTTCAGGTGGACAAAATATATCTAGCCTCGATGAAATACCGATAATGAAAAACCGATATACTGCTTAAAGACTAATAATAGGTGTTATAGCAATATCTGTACAAAAAGCCATTGATAATTCTAGCGTACAAATAGATTTTTATGTGCGAAGTTTGAGCTAGTAATATTATGGTTGATAATGCACTAGAACAATAATAAATTTTGTGTTAGGATTAATTAAAGTAGAGGATATTTTCTATAAATATATGCAGTAGATTAGAAGTAGCAAATGATTTACCAAAAATATATAATTGAATTGGAAAGATAAGGATTACTATATGGCAACACTTTTACTAATTATCATTTATATTGCTTTTATTAGTCTGGGATTACCAGATTCTATGTTAGGGGCTGCATGGCCTACAATGCGTATTGATTTGGCTATGCCAATGGCTGGAGCGGGTTTGATATCCATGATTATATCAGGAGGAACTATCGTCTCTAGTATACTTAGTGGAAAGCTGCTTAATAAGCTGGGTACTGCTAAGCTTGTTATTATAAGTGTTTTTATGACGGCTGTTGCTTTATTTGGTTTTGCGCTTAATAAAAATTATATTTGGCTTTGTATAATGGGTATTCCTTTAGGACTTGGTGCAGGTTCAGTGGATTCTGCTTTAAATAATTTTGTAGCTTTACATTATTCAGCAAGGCATATGAGTTGGCTTCACTGTTTTTGGGGAGTTGGTGCTACAACTGGTCCAATAATTATGTCTGCTTCTATTGCTAGAAATGGTTTGTGGCAAAAAGGATACTTTACTGTTGCAGTCATACAAATCAGTTTAGTAGTTATTTTAATGCTTTCACTTCCGCTATGGAAGAAATTTCAGAATAACAGTGGGGAAGAGAATACAATACAGAATAGTGAACAAAATGTATTCAGGATACGTGGAATAAACTTCTCACTGCTTAGTTTCTTCTGCTATTGTGCAGTTGAGACTACAACAGGGTTGTGGGGAGCAAGCTATCTGGTAAATAATAAAGGGGTATCTGCAGATGTAGCAGCAGGTTGGATATCTATATACTATTTTGGAATTACAATAGGAAGGTTCATAAATGGATTTGTAACATCAAAATTAAGCAATAATGCATTGATTAGAGGTGGACAAATTATTATTGGTCTAGGAGCATTACTGCTGCTAGGATTTAGTAGCAGCTATATTAGCCTAATTGGGTTTATTTTGATAGGAACTGGTTGTGCTCCGATTTTTCCATCGATGCTACATGA
This sequence comes from Bacillota bacterium, assembly GCA_023395575.1. GTDB lineage: Bacteria > Bacillota > Clostridia > Acetivibrionales > DSM-1351 > Ruminiclostridium. Next base: position 3,837 of record JAEWZA010000300.1, on the reverse strand, counting down.
GACTCCAGTCCGTTTTGGAAAAAATAATTCTAGCAGATTGATGGGCCTTCAAATGGCATTTGCATACATGGGAACAACTTTTATACCTCCCATTTTGGGCTTATTGTTTGGTGTAATTGGTATCAAGTTCTATCCTGCGTTTGTTTTGGTATTGCTGGCAGCTATGTTTTTCAGCAACGAAAAGCTGAACAGACTTATGAAGTAATAAATCTACTCAACTATTCTACACAAAAAATATATGGGTGTTCAAATTTTCCAATATATTTTTACAGGATTTTTGCTAAAAGGCAGCAAGGAGGCTAGTTATAGCTCTATTGTTGTGTATTTGCTATGCAAAAAATGACGAAATTATCTGATAAAAAATAAAATAAAACATTTTAAAACAAATATCGACAAATTATTTATTGTGTGTTATAATAACATTAGAAACAAACCTTGCACTTTTATTTTTAAAATTGTTATACATAACTGTGCTATCTCCCCCCAAAAAATTTTACATAGAGTGCAAATTATCGGACTTTCCCCTTCTGATAATGAGCAAAAACAGAAAACCAGTTGAGAACGTGATATCTCAGCTGGTTTTTGGTATGTTAATTAACGCGTTGTACTAATTATTTTATGATCCTTGCAGGTGAATTTAAAGTGCTGGCTCTCTGATACTTCCGTACGAGCTTATCTAAATGGATCACTCCTAGTCAAAAATAAATTAGCACAGCGAGTTAATTCATGAAATTATTTTTATGAACCTTGCAGGTAATTTATACTGACTTTCTGATACTTCAGTACAAACTTATCAAAATGGACTACTTCCAAGATTTTAGGAAATAAGATTAATTTGTAAGCATGTGTAATAATATATTATAGGGGTGCTTTTCAGATATGGAAAGTCAAGAGCTTTACGCCGCTACCTTTGTTGCTAGTTATTAAATTTAGATATAAATTTTAGGAGGTTAACTTGAATAATAGACATTTTGACAATGAAAAGGTACAGGAAATTTATAATACAGAATATGCAAAAGAAATTGCAAAAATTGATGCCGCAAAAGAAAAACACAATAGCAAGTCTTTTTTGTTTGAGTTAGTTTTTATGGGTGTTTTAGGCTTTTTGCTGGCATTTCTCTGGAAATCATTTTTTTAGCCCTATGCGACTTTCTCAGCTTTTGAATTATATACCGTATGCTATATCTATAGCATAAGCAAAAAAAAGTGGAATTTCTCAAAAAACGTTATTTCCAAAGAGTATTGCTATATATGGTATTAAAAAGCGGGAGTTTAGGTTAGCAAAGAAAAATCGGTTGGAACTTATTAAATGAGCCAACCGATTTTTCTTGAAATTATATGTACTGTTCCAATTTTATTTTGTCAATTGTCAGTGCCTAAAATATTCTAAAAGCACATTTGAAATTCCTTGTCCAGTATGAAGAAGTTATATTGGTAATTCGAACTTTTCCAGAGCCTGAGGAAGCATCAATCATTTGATTTCCACCAAGAGCGATACCAACATGTCCATTAAATGCAATAATATCTCCTTTTTTTATGTCGCTCATGCTTGTAATCTTTCTGTACTTAGTGTTTCTGCTCCAACCATATGATGTCATATAACCCTGTTTGACACCTGACTTATTTAGTACCCAGTATACAAAGCCTGAGCAATCAAAGGAAGAAGGCCCCTTAGCACCGTATACATATCTTGCTCCCAATTTTGACTTTGCGATTGATATTAATGTAGAAACACTTGGGCTACCTGAGTTATCTGTATAATCCTGGTTGTTAGAATTTTTTCCAGAATTGCTATTTTTTGAGCCGCTGCTTCCTGAACCAATCTTTCCACCTGAATTGTTATTACTTGAACCACCACTTCCTGTAGTGCTATTCCATTTCTTGGCATCTGAGGATAGAAGTTTACTTATAGTTTGAACTCCAGCTTTTCCATCTGATAAAAGACCGTTACGTTTTTGGAAGTTTAGTACCGCATTATGGGTATCGGAACCAAAATATCCAGTTACACTATTTAAATATCCAAGTTTTTTTAAGTATTTTTGTACATTGGAAACATCGTCACCGCTGTCTCCGATTTTTAGTGCGTTTTCAGTAAGATTTCCTGATGTTAGCAGCTCCTTGGTTGCTGGTCCTATATAACCATCTGCTATTAAGCCATTAGACTCTTGCAAATTTTTAACAGCAGCAACAGTATCGTTTCCATATTTACCATCAGGCTTAGTGGTGAGATAACCAAGTTTGTACAGCACTTCCTGATATTGCATTATTTCATCATTTTCATCACCCAAATGATATGAAAGAGGAACGGCTTCAGCTGAATATAAGATTTCTCTTGTTTGAGCACCTACATTACCATCATCATAAAGTCCGTTTCTTTTTTGGAATTCCTTTACGGCTGTCTCAGTTTCAGTTCCAAAATATTTGGTTACCTTAGATAAATAACCTAACTCATAAAGTCTTTCTTGTATATGTTCCACATCTATTCCTTCAGCACCTATAAAAACAGTGTATTCTTTTGCTTTATCTGAAAACAATAGTTCATAGGTTTTGGAATCAACTTCACCAGTGACTTCTAATTTATTCTTAGTTTGAAATTTCTCCACGGCACCTTTTATGGTTTCGCTATATTCCTCCGAGGGTTCATCTAGTTCTATGTAATAAAGCTCCATTAGTTTCTTCTGTATGGAAGTGACAACAATATCCTTATCACCTAACTTAACAATATCACCTTTTGATGGATCGAGAGAACTTTTTACTCCACGGGAGGTTATTGAATAACTAGAATTGTTTGTATTATCTGAGTTTAAGGCTTTGTTTTCAGATTGAGAAGTATCCTGCAAATTATCTTGTGCAGTGTATAGAGAACCTTCAGTAGAATTTTGTGAAATTGTATTATCAGCAGTGCTGATATTTGAAGCAGAACCCTTTAATAATGGTGAAGAGGTAGCTACATATAGTATTGTAATTGTTAATACAGCAGCACCTGAGCACGAAATTACAATATGCTTAAGCTTCAGGGGATGCTTTGTAATTAATTTTTGCATTTTTTGAATAAAGCTTTCGGTAAAACTTTTAATTTTTTTTATGTTCATAAATCTCTCCTAAATATAAGTATATTTTTTAGGATAAAATTTAATAAACATATACATAATATCCAGAATAATCAAAGAACGTTTGATACATTGGAAAACTATGCTAAGTCAAATTAGTAATATCAAAGAACAAGGTTACCTAAGCTGATTTACTCAACTGCAAAACTAATTTTTCTATAAATACGTATAACCTATAGAAAAAGGTGTTAAGGGATTACTAATATGTAACTGTTTATTTGAACTTTATCCAATTTTAAAATATAAATTATTTAATTTCAATTTTACATTGCAATTATATCACATATAACCTAAAAAGTTATTAACAAATAATTAACATTTGAAAAAATAATGTCATTATTTATCTATTAATAAAGAAAAATCACGAACAAAATCGAAAAACATGTGTTAATATACAAAGTATAGGAAAAAATGTGCAATATATGAAGTGGTGCGTTTATGGTATAATGTATAAAATTATACATAAAAATGTTGTTCGTAAGGCTGTATTTGATAAGCTCTTATGGACAAGATGTACATATAATTATATGATATAAGCTGCTAATTTAAGTCGATATATTTAGGTATAATGCTGGTCTTTCAACCTACATTGTTATGGAGGCACATAATACATGAATGAAATAATGATAATAGTTAAACAAATAATAATTCTAACATTACTTGGAATAACAGGCTTTGCAGCCGCTAAAAGTAATATTTTACCTGAGGCTTCACAAAAGCATATATC
>JAEWZA010000292.1 GCA_023395575.1 Bacillota bacterium | reverse complement strand
AAGGAGTTGTTATGAAGCATGCTTAGTGTTTCTTTAATAGTTGTAATTTTATTAGCCCTTACATTTGGGTTAATAAATGGATTTCACGATACAGCAAATTCTATTGCCACATCTGTTTCAACAAGAGTATTATCACCAAGGCAGGCTATTTTAATGTCAGCAACATTAAATTTAGTTGGAGCACTAATGAGCAGTAAGGTAGCAGAGACTATTTCAGAAGGCTTGGTTGATAGTGAAATGATTACCGTGCAGTATGTAGTAATAGCTACCTTAATTGCAGCAATTGCTTGGGATTTATTAACTTGGTACATAGCAATTCCAAGTAGTTCCTCACATGCACTTATTGGTGCCCTTATCGGTTCATCAATTGCATATTCTGGTGGTATTAGTATAGTAAAATGGAATGGTGTATTAAATAAAGTAATAATTCCACTATTTTCATCTCCGGTTATTGGGTTTGTAATGGGCTATCTGTTTATGACACTATTATACAAAATACTAAGCCGTTATTCACAAAGATTTGTAAATAAATGGTTTTCTAAGTTTCAGATTGTCTCAGCTGCTTTTATGGCTTTCTCTCATGGTAAGAATGATGCTCAAATATCGATGGGTATTATTACATTAGCTTTAGTTGGGGCTAAATATGTTTCTCCTGGCAGTGGAGTGCCTATGTGGGTAGTTTTTGCATGTGCTTTTGCTATGGCATTAGGAACTTCTGTTGGAGGGTGGAAAATAATAAAAACAATGGGTGTAAATATGATAAGACTTCAACCTATTGGAGGCTTTGCTGCAGAAACAGGTGCGGCTATTGTTATTCAGACCATGTCTGCAATTGGAGCTCCTGTTAGTACTACTCAAGTTATTTCAACATCTATAATGGGTGTTGGTGCATCGAAAAGATTATCAGCAGTTAGATGGGCGTTGGCAAGAAATATTGTCTTTGCATGGGTATTTACAATTCCAGTGACAGCACTTCTTGGTGCATTTGTTACGACAATTTTTAAAATGTTTATGTAAAAAAATTCATGTTTTATAGTTTATTTACTGCTTTATAGAAATGTACATTAATAGAATTATATTAACAATTTATTGTAAAAGCTGGATTACATTCGTATAGCTTAGCTATATAGACTATAGTCCAGTTTTTTTTATTTTATTTGTCTTAAATCACTAAAATAGCAGCTTAACAGTAAAAATTGATATAAATCTGTTAGACCTAATATTTTTCTTGTGTTATACTAATAAACAATCAGTAATATTTATAATGTATAGTATCATTTTAGTTTTTGTCATTGTTGGAAATAATATAAAATATAAATAAAGATAAATTTTGATGTTAGAGCTCAAAAAGTTTGTTGTATAAGCTTGTAAATTTCTGCCACTATTGGAAGGTGCTTATCCTTATAAGCTTCATTTTATATAGGGAATAAGTTGTTTGGATGTTCAATCCAAAATTGTTTTGTTAATGTAGAAAGAGTAAGCTGTCAGAAAGGAGGCATACCTCTGCAAAGCTGAGGTTCTCCGCTGATAGTTCAGTATATTATTGTGCCCAAATGCGGGCGTAGGAGGTTATCAAGCTCGTAAAATAAATAGTATTTTTTCGAGCTTTAAGAACCACAAGAGGATTCTGCCTATGTGTAAAGGGTTGTCCAGCAGGGTACATTTTCGAGTTATGTAGGTTAATGGAGTTTTATAGCTTTATAAATAGGCTTACAAGCTCAGCTACACAGAGGTTCTCAAAATGATAGTTTCAGTATATTTTTGTGCCTTAATGGGGCGTAGGAGGTTAATATATGATAAAATGTTCAGTCTGTCATAAAAATATTGCAGTTGTATTTGTAACAAAACTTGTTGAGGGTAAACAAATTCAAGAAGGTCTTTGTGTAAGTTGTGCCAGAAAGCAAAACCTTCAGCCAATAGATCAGTTGCTTTCACAGACAGGAATGACTGAAGAAGAATTAGATAATATAAGTAAACAGGTCGGTGATATGCTTGAAGGTATAGATGGCAACGAGATGATGGAAGCATTACAAGATGAAGCGGGCAATATTAATGAGTCTAATCCTTTTTTTGGAATGCTGAATAAAGCTTTTCCAAAGGTAAACAATATTGAAAATAGTAATATTGATAGTGAAGCACCATCAAATAATCAAGAGCTAAATAGTGTAGACGATAAAGAAAATAAAAATTCTTCAAAAACAAAAGTACAAGATAAGAAGGGTAATAAAAAGAAAAAGTATTTAGATATGTATGGAACTAATCTCATTGATAAAGCCAAGGAGGGTGCAATTGATAGGGTAGTAGGCAGAAACAAAGAGATTGATAGAGTTGTACAAATATTAAATAGAAGAACAAAGAATAATCCTGTACTTATTGGTGAACCAGGAGTTGGAAAAACAGCTATAGCTGAAGGTTTAGCAACGAGAATAGCACAAAAAGAAGTACCTATAAAATTGTATGATGCTGAGGTATATTTACTTGACATGACGAGTGTAGTAGCTGGTACACAATTCAGAGGACAGTTTGAAAGTAGAATGAAGGGGATTATTGATGAGGCTAAGTCTTTTGGGAACATCATTCTCGTTATAGATGAGCTGCATAATATAATGGGTGCAGGAGAAGCCGAGGGAGCAATGAATGCTGCTAATATACTCAAGCCGGCTTTATCCAGAGGTGAAATTCAGGTAATTGGTGCAACTACATTGACTGAATATAGAAAAAATATAGAGAAGGATTCGGCATTAGAAAGAAGATTCCAGCCAATTATTGTTGATGAACCATCAATGGAAGAATCAGTAGAAATTCTCATGGGTATTAAGCACTATTATGAAGAATATCATCGAGTAAAGATAAGTGAAGAAGTTGTTAGAGCGGCTGTTAATTATTCTGAAAGGTATATAACTGATAGATTTTTGCCTGATAAAGCAATTGATGTAATAGATGAAGCGGGTTCTAGAGCTAATTTAAGAAATGTGAAGCTAGCTGAATTGCAGACATATAAAGATGAATTGGTTAAGGTTCAAGAAGCTAAGGATAACGCCATATCTGCAGATTCTATTGAGGATTATCAGAAAGCTGCTGATTTAAAAGTGTATGAATGTAAGCTTATAGGAATGATAAAGGAAATAGAAGATACAAATAATGACGTTTCGTTAACAAAAGAAGATATTGCCAGTGTAATAGAGGCATGGACAAAAATTCCAATTCAACAGTTGAGTGAAGAAGAATCACAAAAGCTGATAAGTCTTGAAGAAAGAATACACAGACGCGTTATAGGACAAAACAAAGCAGTAGAAGGTGTGGCAAAAGCTATACGTAGAAGCAGATCAGGCTTTAAGAAAAAGAAAAAGCCAGCTTCATTTATATTCGTAGGTCCTACAGGTGTTGGTAAAACAGAGCTAGTTAGGGCTTTGGCAATAGAATTGTTTGCAAGTGAAGAGTCGTTGATTAGGTTGGATATGTCTGAATATATGGAAAAGCATACTGTTTCAAAATTGATAGGCTCACCTCCAGGATATGTTGGTTATGATGATGCAGGACAATTGACTGAAAAAGTGAGAAGAAAACCATATTCAGTTATTTTATTGGATGAAATAGAGAAAGCTCACCCAGACGTGTTTAATATGCTATTGCAGATACTTGAAGATGGAAGACTAACAGACAGTCACGGAAAGACTGTAAGTTTTGAAAATACAGTTATTATTATGACTTCAAATGCAGGTACAAATCTAAAATCAAGTGGTATAGGATTTTCCAATAATGCATATTCTGCCTTGGAAAGCAGAGTTAAGGATGTAATTAAAGAAACCTTTAGACCAGAGTTCCTTAATAGAATTGATGAAATAATTGTATTTACTGAGCTTAATAAAGATGAGCTTAAGAAAATTATAGATCTAATGTTGGATGAAGTTTTACAGGAAGCGAAAGAGAAGAATGTTAAAATAAATGTTTCTGATAGTGTCAAAGAATTTATTCTTCAAAAGGGTTATGACGTCAAATTTGGTGCAAGACCATTAAGGCGTGCAATTCAAAACTATATAGAAGATATTCTTTCAGAAGAGTATTTAAAGGGAAATGTGAAGGACGGTTCTCTAGTTGGAATTGATTTGGATGAAAATCAAGAAATAAAACTATCAATTATTTAAGTAATATTATATAATAAAATTTATAAAGCTATAATAATTAGAATTATTATAGCTTGTCTTTTTACAAATTATGTTGTCTTTGAATTTTTGGTGTTTTGTCATATAAATGTTGTTTGTTTGAGGAATGTGAAGAACGACTATAATAGAAATTGCAGCATGTATTCAACTCTTGTTAAATCTGCTATAAAATTATATTTAATAATTAATTATTATATAGTTTTCAAACCTAAACAAATTAGTTAGTATCGATTGGAGTTAATTATGGGGTGTTCAAAAAAGATATTGACAATGATTTCTATTACCTTACTAAATATTTTGATTGTTTCATGTTCTAGTAATAATTCGCAGAACTATGAGGGCGTTCAAAAAAGTAATATACCTCCTAAGATTCATACCATAAATTTAATGACTACTTGGGGAGGCGCTGATAGTAAGGCTGGGGTGTTAAGAGAAATTATTGCCAAATTCGAAGAAGAAAATCCAAATATTAAAATTTCAAATCAATCCATATTCGGAGATGATTATTTACCTACGCTTAAGACAAAATTTGCATCTGGAAGCGAACCAGATGTTTTTGGTTTGTGGCCGGGTTCTGATATAAAATATCTAATTAAAGCTGATAAAATTGCAGATATTACCGACACCTTAAAACAAGACAGGACATGGATGGACTCTTTCGATCAAGCAAGCTTTAGTGCAACAACCTATAACAATCGTATATATGGAATTCCATTTGAGCTTGTATTTGAGGGACTTTTCATTAATAAAGACTTATTTGATAAATACGGTGTAAAGGAGCCTGCAAATTATAAAGAGTTAAAGGATGCAGTAGCTATATTCAAGAAAAATGGAATTATACCTATAGCATATAACTCTACTGCAGAGGGTTCATATATTTATCAAAATATAATAGCAAGTTTAGGTGGTTCTCAGGGTGTTGAAGAGTATTTGGTTGATGGTAAAATTAATAAGTGCTATATTGATGCAATGAAATATATGAAGGAATTAAGTGACATAGGTGCATTTTCAGAAGATTCAATCATGATTTATAGTGACGAGAGGAATAATCTGTTTTTTACAAAGCAGGCAGCTATGATAGTTCAAGGTTCCTGGTTCATACCATACTTTGAAAAGGATGACACAAGCGTAAAAATGATTCCATTTCCATCAATGACTGATGAGGATTCAAAGATGCTTACGGGTTTAGGCGGAGGTACTTTCTATATTAGTAAAAATGCTTGGAACTCTTTCAACAAGAGAGATAATTCTATTGAGTTTATAAAATATTTAACGTCAAAAGAATCAGCTACATATTTTTATAAGACTACTGGATTGATTACTAATTTAAATATGGAAATGGATTTTCAATCCGCTAATAGTTTATTAGCGGAGCAGAGTGCTGGTGTTTATAAAAGAATTCTTAGCAAGAATAAAACACCTATTCCTGATCATGTTATCGAAAGGTCGGCATGGGAGGACATAGTAATAAAACAGTTTCCCAAATTTTTATTAGGTGAAACAACTGCAGAGGATATATGGGATCAAGCTGTAGAAAAGATTACAAATTAAACATTTGAGGTAAATATGATAAACAAGGTGACATCTGGTATGTACTGGCATTTAATGAGAACTATTAGATTTTACAGAAATATATCCATAAAAAAGAAAATTTTTCTTATTTTATACATACAAATATTTATACCACTTATTTTTATTGGATATTTTAGTTTTAAAACTTCTGAGAACATAATAATTGAAAAGTCTAAAGCATATTCAAATGAATTATTGAGTATAGTAGAACTTAGACTTCAAGATACAATAGAAAATTTGAGTATGTTATCTCAGAACATAGGTAATGATGAAGGTATTTATTCCGCCTTACTTAATGATGACAGAAGTATAAATAGGCTACAAAATTATGAAGTTAGATCTGATATTATTAATTCGTTTCAAAAAATAGTTACTAATCGGACTGATATTTTGGCATTGTGTATTGTAACAAAGACTGTAAAAATTATTGAATATGACAGAAGCAGTGTAGAATCTGATATAAAATCAGTAGTACTGCAAAATTATATTGAAATGCAAAAGTATGCAAGAGCTGCGGGTGGTGGATCTGTCTGGTATTTCGATGCTAATGATAATGCATACTTGATAAAAATGATTTATAATAGGGATAACTATCAGGAAATAGGCCTATTGGCAGTTCAAATAGACAAGCTATCTTTCAAGGATGCTTTAGGAGGCTCAGAATCAGAATTGATGAAAAACTTAACAATTCTTTCTCCTGATAATAGAATTATTTTTTGCAGGGATAAAGCAACCTTTACTAAATATAGTAAAACAATTCAAGAGATACCTAACGGAGTTAGCAATAAGGCTAAAATTTTTATTGCTTCAAGAACTTTAAGTGATTTAAGATGGACAGTAGTAACGTATATTCCCTTGAAACAATTACATGCGGATGTTGAGGGATTAAGAATAAATATGATTTTAATATGTTTGGCAGCTATTTTACTATTAACCTTTGTAAGCTTCTTTGTATCATTTGATATGATTAAGCCTATAAATCAATTGGTAAAAGCTATGAAGGGAATGAACATTGATAAGATTTCTAGTAGCTATATTGAGATTGATAGAAATGATGAGCTTGGCTTTTTGCAGAAAACCTTTAATACTATGACAAAGGAGATGGATCATTTAGTCAATTGGATTTATAGAGAACAAATTACACGCAAAGAGGCTGAAATAAAAGCGCTGCAGTCTCAAATAAATCCTCATTTTTTGTTTAATACATTAGAATCAATAAATTGGATGGCTCAGTTAAATAATGTTCCTGAGATAAGTGAAACAGTATCTGATTTATCAACTCTATTAGATATTAGTATTGGAAGAGATGACAGACTTATAACTATTGAAGAGGAGTTTATTTATATTGATAAATATATTTCACTATTAAAAAGAAGATTCGAAGATAAAATTACATTGAATAAAGAAATTAATCCTCAAGTTTTATATGTGAAGATTCCAAGATTGCTTATTCAGCCGCTAATTGAGAATGCAGTTTATCATGGTGTGGAAAACAATAGAGGCAAAGGAATTATTTCGCTTGTTGCAGATATCACAAATGACTTGATTACAATTGAGGTAATAGACAATGGAAATGGAATTTCATCAGAAGAACTAATTAAGCTAAATAATGGACTAAGTATGGATAATAATACCTACTTTAAATCTCTAAATAGTAAAAAGGATAAAAGTATAGGTATAGAAAATGTTAATAGAAGAATAAAATTATTTTATGGAGAAAAATACGGTTTGAAAATTGAAAGTAAAGTTAATATTTATACAAAGGTATCTGTAACCTTACCTGTTCAGATTCACAATACCAAGGAGGGCTATTATGTACAAGGTTCTAATAATTGATGATGAGTCGATTATAAGAAAAGGGATTAAAAATATTATTAATTGGAGACATCTTGAATGTGAGGTATGTGCCGATGCGTGTGATGGCGTTGAAGGACTTGAACTCATTAAGCTGCATCGTCCTGACATTATTATCACAGATATTCGTATGCCGGGGTTAGATGGAATAAGTATGATAAAGCAAGTTAAAATATTAGTACCTAATGCAAAAATAATTATTTTGACAGGCTTTCGAGATTTTGATTATGTACATGAAGCTATAAAGTGTGGAGCTTTTGACTTCTTATTAAAGCCTACAAAAATAGAAGAGCTTACAAATGTTTTAACTAAGGCAGTTAAAGATTTCAATGAACAAAAGCTTAAACATTTAGAAGTAGATAAGTTTAAGCGTTTATATGAGCAGAGTATTCCTATTCTCAGAGAAAAATTCCTATATGATATTACTTATGGTATTATTACAAATGAAGATGAGATTGATGAAAAGTTGAATCTTTTTAATGTTAATATAAGTAATTTTGTACTTGTTTTAATGGAGAATGACTTTGAGGAAAAAACAACAAGTACTCAATATGATAAGCAATTATGTCAAATTGGAATAGTAAATTCCTTTGAGGAAGTTTTTGCCGAGAAGTATGAAGTAACCAGCATAATGCTTAACACCAGCAGAGTGGCATTCATTATACAGAAATTTGACAAGTCTACCATAGATATTTCTGAAGTAAGTGAAAAGTGTGGTGACCTTCAAGAAGTTATAAATAATGGCTTTGGATTTACTGTTACTATTGCTGTTAGTTCGAATGGAACTTCTGCTATGGAGTTAACAGAAAAACTTAGAGAATGTATGGGTTCACTTGAATATAAGAGTTATATTGGAAATAATTCAATAATTCAGTATAGTGATCTAAATTCTTTCTTTAGATATGATGATTACTCTGCTTTAGAAAATTATCAAAAACAATTACTTGAAAATATCAAGTCTGGAAATAGTGAGTTGGTAAAAGTTACAACACAAAATATATCTAAATATGTAAATAATAATAACATAAATATTAGCTATTTAAAGAACTTCTACTATAGTACGCTTTCATCAATAAATAATATAAGAATATCTGTTTTGGCTATTGATGCTGACAAAAAGCATGAAGAGGGAAGAGATATAGCAAGCTTGCTAAAGCTAATTGATAAATGTGACAGTGTTGATGAATTGAATTCATTACTTGAAGAAGTATCAATGAGAATAGCTTCAAGGGTTAATAGCTTTAATAATAAGAGCCTAAAGCTTATACTTAGAAAAGCCATAGACTATATACACGAGCATTATAATGAACAGGTCACACTTAATGAAGTTGCTGAAAACATATACGTTAGTACATTCTACATTAGCAGAATGTTTAAGAAAGAGCTTGGTATAAGTTTTGTAGATTATCTTAACGATGTTCGCATTGAAAAAGCTAAAGAGCTATTAAAGGATGTTAAGTATAAGACTTATGAAGTTGCAGAGCTAGTTGGTATTCCAGATCCTCATTACTTTTCAAAAATATTTAAAAAGTATTCAGGTATGACTCCATCGGAGTATAAAGAGACCTTATTTATTAGCTGAAAAGGATTTTTAAAGTTGTTGCAAAGGAATTGTGAACTAAATGTAAAGGCTGTGTAATATTTTGTTGTTCAAATTTGTGCAATGTTGTTGACAAGATATTGCACATTAAAGCAAGTTGGTCTATTTTGTGATTGACTTCAATTTATTAATATATATATATAGCAAAGCGGGCATAGTCGTAATATTCTTTGTGAACGCCTGTTTTTGGTATCACATATTACATATAATGAAGGGTGGCATAGTAGCTATGGGAGTAAGTCGAACTGCAACAAAAGATGTAGCTGTTCCCTTAAAAGCCAAAAACAAAACTGGCTTTTTGAGAGATATAGTAAAGAACAAAGTGCTTTACATTATGATGCTCCCTCTATTGGTTGTTTTATTTTTTAATAACTATTTACCGATGGCGGGCGTGTTAATTGCATTTAAGAGCTACCAATATCACGGAAATAATTTTTTTGAGAATTTTTTATTAAGTGATTGGGTAGGTTTTAAGAATTTTGAATTTTTCACAGCAACACCTGATGCTTTTACTATGACAAGGAATACATTAGGATATAATTTTGTATTTATATTTCTTGGTTTAGTAGTATCTGTACTTTTTGCAATAATGATTAATGAGATTAAGAACAAATTCTTATCTAAGTTTTATCAAGCAAGCATGTTGTTACCATATTTCATGTCTTGGATAGTTGTAAGTTATATTGTGTTTGCTTTACTTGGTGAAGAAAAAGGTTTTGTAAACAAATCATTGCTTCCGTTGCTGGGTATGGAGGACATAGGATGGTATGCAGAGCCTGGGAAATGGCCATTCATATTAACTATTGTTAATATATGGAAATTAACTGGATATAATACGGTTATATATATAGCAGCTATAGCTGGTATAGATCAAGAGTTTTATGAAGCGGCTATTGTTGATGGTGCATCAAAATGGCAACAGATAAAAAGTATTACAATTCCATTGTTAAAAACATTAATGATAATCCTTACTTTGTTGGCAGTTGGAAAAGTATTCTATTCCGACTTTGGATTGTTCTTCCAAGTACCAAGAAATACAGGAGCGTTATATGACACTACAATGACAATTGATACTTATGTATATAATGCGTTGCGTAATTTAAATGATGTAGGAATGGCTTCGGCATCAGGTTTATATCAGTCTATTTGTGGATTTATTCTTGTAATGGTTTCTAATTTAATAGTTAGAAAGATTGATCCAGAACAAGCTTTATTCTAAGGGGGGGAGATTCATGAAGCACAAAGATGATGTACAGTATGGTACAGTTAATAAGTTAAATGATATTAAGCCTTTTTGGAATGGGGTACTCAATTTAGTTTTTGTAATATATTCACTATGTTGTATAGTTCCGCTTGTTCTGATAATTGGTATATCCTTTACAGATGAAAAGACTATTACAATATATGGGTATAACTTTATTCCAAGAGTTTTCAGTCTAGAGGCTTACGAATGGGTCGTAAAAACAGGTGAAGCAATATTTAGAGCATATGGAATATCAATTTTTGTAACAGTAGTTGGTACATTGTTAAGTTTGGCTATAATTTCTATGTTCTCTTATGTAATATCAAGAAAAGATTTCAGACACAGAAATAAATTTGCTTTTATAGTGTTTTTTACAATGATATTTAATGGTGGTCTAGTACCATGGTATATGGTATACGTAAATGTACTACATATGAATAATACAATATTTGCATTGATTATTCCAGCTCTTGCTAATGCTTGGTATGTAATGATTATGAGAACATTCTACCAGACAAATGTTCCTGATTCACTTATTGAATCAGCAAAGATTGATGGTGCAGGAGAGTTTAGAACATTTGTTCAAATTGTTTTACCTTTAGCAAAGGCAGGACTTGCAACAGTAGGTTTGTTCCAATGTCTGACATACTGGAATGACTGGTATTTACCGCTTATGTTTATAGATGATGCTAAGCTATTCAATTTGCAATATCTATTATATAAGACACTTGCTGCTATTCAGTACTTGTCACAGGCTGCAAACTTACCACAGGGTTCTCAGGCACTTGCAAATCTTCCATCTGAGACAGCTCGTATGGCAATGTGTACTTTAGCAATAGGTCCTATTATAATAGCGTATCCATTCTTCCAGAAGTATTTTGTAAAAGGTTTAACTGTAGGTGCTGTTAAAGGCTAATACCATACGTGAGTATGGATAGCAATAAATATATTTATAATTTTAAGGAGGTTCACAATGCAAAAAGCAAAGAAACTAATAGGTTTAGCTTTGGTTACTTGTATGGCTATCTCAATGGTAGCTGGGTGTGGGGACAAACCAGCTGCAG
>JAEWZA010000221.1 GCA_023395575.1 Bacillota bacterium | reverse complement strand
TTAATTTCTCTTTATGACACGTATATGAAAGTATGTTGATTTCTATTGAAGCGCCGTGTACCGAACGGTATGCACGGTGCTGTGAGAGGTCGGGAATTAAAATAATTAATTCCCTCCTACTCGATTTGGTGAAAAAATAAGCTATTATGTATAATCTAATCATTCAAAGGCTAAAATATATCATATTAAATATATTTGTGATTGACAATATGTTAAATACAACATATTATAGAAATAAGACTGGAAAGGAGGCTGTTAATGAGTGACTTGCAATCATATCTTGATAAGGCATTAAAGGAAGTTCAATTGGTGAAAGTAGATGAAAAGCCAATTGATATAGACTATGACATTGAAGAAGAAGTATGTGAGTTAATCGCTACTACTCGCACTCAACTTGGAATTACTCAAAAACAATTAGCTGAGAAATCAGGAGTTTCTCAAGCAAATATCAGCAAGATTGAAAATGGGAGCTATCATCCAAGCATTCCGATTTTAAAAAGAATTGCCGATGGTCTTGGGAAACGTTTAGTAATAGAATTTGCAGACCGTGAGGAGGTGTTGTAATGGCTATTCATATTGAAAGCTTAGAAATTGGACATTTTCGAGGAATCCATCATCTTGCTGTTGAAGATCTAAATCATGTAAATATAATTGCTGGAGACAACAATAGCGGGAAAACCAGTGTATTGGAAGCATTGTTGCTTTTACGCAACCCGAATGATTTTACCAATATACTTCGACTTGCTAGGATGAGAGATACAAACGTTTTCTTTAATGGGACTCCTGTATACGAAAGTTTTATCAATTTATTCCCTCAAGATACTTCAAAAATGGAAATAACACTAAATGCAATATGTAAAGGTGAACATGTAGCATATAAGCTACTTGGTGAGCAGAAGAAAATCATGATGGAACCAGAAGATGTAATTAAAAAAATGTATCCTTTAAAAAGAAGCCGCTTGTTGCGTAACATGGACTCTGATATGGTTGAAGCGGATGCATTTAGTGGAGAGCTGATTTACGAAGTTGCAGGACATGGGGAACGGCAGGATATTGAAATCGATGCCTATGCGACCACTTCAGGAAGAGAAATCAAGCGGAATAATTATATAAATATTGTTTATCTTTCTCCAACAGCTCATATTGGCGGAACTGTTTTCGCTCGCATTCTACGCAATGATGCTTATAAAGAAATTTGCCTGAGAATTCTGCAATTATTTGATCCTGAAATTACTGATCTTTTAATATTGAAAAATGAGGAAAATAACCGCTCAACGGAATATATCAAACATGCAAAGCTTGGGAATATGCCACTTGCTACTTATGGCGATGGAATCAAAAAGGTATTATCTCTGGCAAATGGCATTGCACAAGCAGCAGGAGGAGTGTTGTTAATTGATGAGGTTGAAACAGCGATCCATTCAAAATACTATAATGATATTTTTAGATTTCTTGTAAAAGCATCGATACAGTTTGATGTTCAGGTTTTTATTACAACTCATAGCATTGAAGCAATCGATGGGTTACTTTCTACGCAGGATTATGAAAAGCAGAACCAAAGAGACGACATTAGTGTGCTTACTTTTAAGAAAGACAGCGGCCAACACAGAACATATTCACGGGTATTAGCTGGTAGACATGTTTTTGCTAACCGTGAGCAGTTTGGTTTTGAGGTGCGCCTATGAATAAATTGATTTTATGCGAAGGGAAAACAGATGCTATTTTATTGAGTTATTATCTGGAGAAAACCTGCGGATGGTCACACAGAAATGCACCTAAAAGTCTAAATATAAAGGCTGATGAAATCAAAGGAGAATCTGCTTATTGGTATCGTAAAGAGGATGAAAGTCTTCTGATTTGTGGTGTGGGCGGTAAAGATAATTTCGGTAGCTTTTTTAAAGAAAAAATTCTTCCGATAATGGTTGATACCAGTGCTTTCGCAAAAATTGCAATTGTAACTGATCGTGACGACCGAGAGGAACAATCTATTATTGATTCTTTTTGTACATTGCTTAGACCGATTATAACTAATATCACAAATGATGTATGGGCTACTAATATCTATGAGAACAGTTATAAACAACATGCATCTGTTGATTTTCTATTGGTAGTTATCCCGGCAGGTAAAGAGGGTGCTTTAGAAACCCTGTTATTAGAATCAATATCAGAAAAAGAATATGACAAAGCAATAGTTGACCGCAATATCGCTTATATAAATGAAATTCAGCCGATTGCATCTGAATATCTACATAAAAATCGGTTGAAGCTTAAGGCATGCTTGGGTGTTACTTGGGCGATTCAATACCCAGAGAAGCTTTTTTCATTTATTGATGAGCAGATTCGCTCTGTTAAATGGGAAGAGTCACAAGTGCTTGCTCAGTGCTTTCAAAAACTAAAAGAAATATGAGTCAGAATAAACCATTTTGATTATAGTTTACTAAAGTAGCCATTCGGCATTATATAAAAACTAATACATAAATCTCTCAAAAAACTTAGATGTAATTCTGTATAATATAAAGGTTACAAATCACAGCTAAGGAGAGATTTAAAATGGAACATAAAAAGAGCATTACGGTTATTCCACCAGATCCAAAGTACGACTCACATATTAGGATTGAGCAAAAGCAATTGAATGTGGCCGCTTACTGCAGAGTCAGTACAAGATTTGAGCAACAAGAAAACAGCTATGAAGCTCAGATTGCATACTACACAAGAAAGATTGAATCCAACAAGAATTGGAACTGTGTTGGTATATACGCTGATGAAGGAAAGGCAGGTACTGACACAAGATTCCGTGAAAGCTTCAATGATATGATTGAAGACTGCTATGCTGGCAAAATTGATCTTATCCTTACAAAATCAATTAGCCGATTTGCAAGAAATACGGTTGATTTTCTGAGGATTATTCGGGAGTTAAAAGAGAGGCAAATACGCATCATTTTCGAAAAAGAGAACATCGATACGATGGATAACACCGGTGAGTTACTTATCACTATCATGAGCAGCCAAGCACAAGAAGAAAGTCGGAATTTAAGTGAGAATACAAGATGGGGTATAGTACGAAAATTTGAACAGGGAATCTTTCAAGTAAATCATAACAAGTTTATGGGATACACAAAAGATTCAAATGGTAGATTAATTGTAGTTCCGGGAGAAGCTGTAGTAGTTCAAAAAGTATATGATTTATATGTTGAAGGTTTTAGTGCTTCTAAAATTGGGCGTATTCTTGAAACTGAAGGGATTAAAACAATTACCGGAAATGACAAGTGGCATAGCAGTACGATTTACAAAATGCTTAAATGTGAAAAGTATATTGGAGATGCTATTTTGCAAAAGACATATACAATTGATTTTCTCACTAAGAAGAAGGTTATGAATAATGGCTATGTGAAGAAGTATTATGTTAGAAACAGCCATGAGGCAATAATTAGTAAAGAGCTTTATTATAAAGTTCAAGAGGAGCTAAAAAGAAGAAGTATGAAAAAAGGCAGTGCTGTTCGAAAGAGATACAGCTCGTCATATCCTTTAAGTGGACTAATTGTTTGTGGAGAATGCAAAAACGTATACCACAGAGTAACCTGGTGGAATAAAAGTGGGAAGTCGTATGTATGGCGATGTCGGGAGCGATTAAAAAATGGAACTACAAAATGCAAGAATTCGCCAACGGTAAAAGAAGCAATAATGCTGGAATTACTCGTGGAATTGTTTACATCAATTCTAGAAACAACGGCTAATGAAGCAACAGCATATTTGATGAAAACAAAAGCTACGTTAAAGAATTACCTATTAACTGATAAAATAGAGTTTGATAAAAACAATATAACCAAAGCTGTATTGAATGAGACGATTGAACGGATAGTCATCAAGGATGAAAGAACTGCAACGGTGTACTTTAAATCCGGATTAATTAAGGAAAAAGACTTTATCAAGACAATTGAATAATTGTTC
>JAEWZA010000184.1 GCA_023395575.1 Bacillota bacterium | reverse complement strand
CTAGCGGCGCGCAATGAAGTCCTGCTCTACATGCAATTCCATAAATTCTATCAAGCTCTTCGCATATTTCAGAGGAGTCTACATCCTTGACATTAAATGCAACTATGCCTGAATTCTCAGCTGTATTTTTTGAACTATACAATCTAATGTTTCGATTTTGATATAAACCATCATGTAATCTCTTAATAAGTAAATCTTTTTTAGTCTTTATTGCATCTTCACCAGTTTTTTCAATAAATTCTATTCCAGCGCCTAAACCAACAATTCCAGGAGTGTTAATTGTTCCACTCTCATATATATCAGGCATAAAATCAGGCTGATATAAAATTCCTGATTTACTTCCAGTTCCTCCGCTCATTAGTGGTTTCAAAGTAACATCAGGGTCTACATACAACCCCCCTGTCCCCTGTGGTCCCATAAGTCCTTTATGCCCTGGAAATGCAACCATACTTGCATACTGTTTAGATAAGTCTATTTTAATACAACCTAATCCCTGAGCTCCATCTATTAGAAACAAGATTCCTCTATCCCTTGCAATATCACCTATCTCTTTAACAGGCATAATAATTCCATTCACATTAGAGGAAAGAGTACAGACAATCAATCTAGTTTTTTTCTCTATGTACTTCCTAATCTGAACTGGATCAATTCTCCCCAGCTCATCCCCTGTCACTATTGTAAGCCTAATAACACCTTTTCTTTCCATAGTTTTAAGTGGTCTCAATACAGAATTGTGCTCCATGCATGTTGTAATTACATGGTCACCTTTTGACAAACACCCAAGTATTGCAAGATTCAATGCCTCCGTGGCATTTTTTGTAAAACAAATATTTAGATAATCCTTTATATTAAGCAACCTTGCTATACGCTCACGGGTTACTGTAACTGCCATTGCACTTTGTATAGACATAGCGTGACTTCCTCTTCCAGGATTAGAACAATATGTTCTCATACATCTATCCATCTCTGTATATACATTTTCAGGTTTAGGAAATGATGTTGCTGCATTGTCCAAATAAATCATTGTTTACCTCCATGAGCTGTATGCAATACTAATTTGCATCAAAAATTTACTCCTACGTAATTGTATTACTATTATATTATGATAATAGAGTTGACTTGTTTACAAAAACAATTAATTTGAGGTTAATCAGATTTCAATTGATAAGTTTGAGTCTATATAATTTTACTGAAACTTTTCATTGAGTCGAACACTATAATTCATCTTGAAAAGTTTAGTTACAAAATAATATATAAATAACGATAAATCTACTTATTTTTATCTAACTTGTTGATTCTTATACATGTTTTACTAAAATACCATGAAACTATAGACTTTTTTTTTTAAAAGTAGCATAATAAAATATAATTGAAAAAATTAATTGATTGTAGCTTATATACATCAAATTAAAATATTTAAATAAAAATGAAGGGAGTAATATAAATGAATATTTCTATTACTAAAACAACAAATCCGAAACAGAAACCAGATCAAAATAATTTAGGTTTTGGTATACACTTCACAGACCATATGTTTATTATGGATTATGATGAAGGTCAAGGTTGGCATGATGCAAGAATAGTACCTTATGCTCCTATAGCAGTAGATCCTTCTGCAATGGCATTGCATTATGGTCAAGCAATTTTTGAGGGCTTGAAGGCATACAGATCCTCTAATGGCGAAATATTACTTTTCAGACCTGAAAAAAACATGCAGAGAGTTAATAATTCAAATAAACTTGTATGTATTCCTGAAATTAATGTTGATGACTGTGTACAAGCAATTAAAGAGATTGTTAAAGTTGATGCGGATTGGATTCCTAGTGCACCAGGTACATCCCTATACATTCGTCCATTTATTTTTGCTTCAGAACCTGCACTTGGCGTAAGACCATCCTATTCATATCAATTTATAATTATACTTTCACCTGTAGGTGCTTATTATAAGGAAGGTATAAACCCTGTAAAAATTTATGTAGAAAGCAACTATGTTCGTGCAGTTAGAGGCGGTCTTGGCGAAGCAAAAACTGTTGCTAACTACGCAGCCAGTCTAAAAGCTCAGGTTGAGGCTAAAAAAGAAGGCTATACTCAAGTACTGTGGTTAGATGGTGTTGAAAAGAAATATATTGAAGAAGTTGGAACAATGAATGTATTCTTCAAAATTGATGGAGAGGTTATTACTCCTGAACTTACTGGTACAATTCTTCCTGGTATAACTCGTATGTCAACTATTGAGCTCTTAAAGCAAGCCGGTATACCTGTGTCTGAACGCAGAATAACAATACAAGAGGTTTATGATGCTCATGCAGCAGGCAAACTGGAAGAAGCGTTTGGTACCGGTACTGCAGCAGTAATTTCACCTATTGGTGAATTCAGCTGGGACGGAAAAGTTATTAAAATTAATGATGGCAAAATAGGAGAGATTTCTCAGAAGGTATATGACACAATTACAGGTATCCAAAGCGGAGAATTAGAAGATACCTATGGCTGGACTCAAAAGGTTACTCTATAATAATCAGCTCAACCTTTTCAATATGTTTCTGTTCAAATTTAACTTTGGCATATTTTTGAAGGGCCAATCGCTTTAACGAGTGATTGGCTCTTTGTATGTTTATAGAGTATGTAGAATTATATTCCCCGTATATAGATGTTTGTCTATAATGATGTATCCAGAAAACTGGGTACATATCAATAATCTGGGGCTATTTTATTAATTTTAAATATAGCCTAGTATTCCCTATGCGTTGTTATGAAGTGGAAAAGTTTATATTTTAAGTTATAATACTTGCCATTAGCGTATATATTTCTAAATGGGGCTTGATTAGCGGATAAGAAATACGATTGGCAAAGCAATAAAGCTTTGAAAGATAATTGGCTCCAGCCTTTAATTTAAGTTGTAATCTTATTAGTGCAAACTAATTTTGAGTCTATATAAAATTTTTTCTACTGAAAGAGAGCTGAAGGGTAATTTGAAAATATTTTTTTTGATTTTGATTATTGCAGTACTAGCATATATTATCACCATAAAGCAAATACATATATATTTAAAAAAATTTATTGTGCCAATATTTGCAGTACTATTTATAATAGCTCTAATTGTATATCCAAAAACAGTAGTCGCATCTGCTTCAAAAGGCATCAACCTCTGGCTTAATGTAGTATTTCCTTCTCTATTTCCATTTTTTGTTGCATCGCAACTGCTTAGCAAATCTGGATTTATTAATATTTTCGGAATAATATTAGAGCCAATAATGCGTCCGCTTTTTAATATCCCGGGCTGTGGCTCATTTGCATTTGCAATGGGCATAGTCAGCGGATACCCTGTTGGAGCTGCAATAACCAATGATTTGAGAAAGCAAGAGCTTATCTCTAAGACTGAAGCAGAACGGCTATTAACATTTACAAATAATTCTGGTCCTCTGTTTATCATGGGTTCAGTAGCTGTTGGAATGTTTCAATCCCCTAAAATCGGCTATCTTCTGTATATTTGCCATGTTGCAGCATGTGTTACCGTTGGACTTATATTCAAATATTACAAAAAAAACAAGAAGATAGCTAAATCAAATACAAGATTATCACAAAAGCTACATTTAGAACTTCAAAGAATGAGAAATTCAGACATGAATACATGGACTCTATTTGGAGAGAGTATTAAAAATTCTATATATACTATTTTAACAATAGGTGGCTTTATAATTTTCTTTTCCGTCTTAATAAATATTTTAATTTCAAGTGGAACTATTGGAAAGGCAACCAGCCTAGCACCAGACATTTTAAATAGTTGGGGAATAGAAGCAAAAGCTCTGGAAGGAATGCTCTGCGGAATATTTGAAATAACAACTGGTGCAAATCTAATAAGTTTAGCAACCGCAAATTTAAAAATCAAACTATGTTGTATCAGTCTAATAATTGGATGGGCGGGTTTTTCTGTACATACTCAAGTTATGAGTATTATAAGCTCATCTGATATCAGTGCAAAACCCTATATATTAGGTAAAGCATTACAAGGTATAATATCTGCAGTCTATACTTATATAGGAATAACTATATTTAATGAGTGGTTTGCACTAGATTCAACAGTCTTCTCAAACATCTCAAACAAATATATATATAGTTGGGGAAACATTTGTTTGATATCACTCCAAAATATTATTGCTATAGCAGCCATTATAATAATAATTTCTTTACTATTTATTTGTTTTATTAGTATTACATCAAAGAAAAGATTACTTTAGCTCTTTTCTATTTGTTCTGATAACATCAGTTGCATCTGATAAAATTTCTTCTACTTTATTTAAAACACTATCCGCATATTCCCGAGCACCCAAACGTATCTCTCTTGCGTTCTTTTGAGCACTGCCTACTATCTCATTTGCCTGTTCATAAGCTTTTTTGGTAATCTCATGTTCGTCAACCAAGGAAGCTATTTTATTCTCAGCGTCCTTTAAAATATTATCTGCTTCTTTTTGGGCTTGTAATAGTATTCTCTGACGTTCTTCTTTAACCCATTTCGCCTGTTTTATATCATCCGGTAATTTAAGTCTCATCTCTTTAACTATTTCTAAGACCTCTTCCCTATCAACCAAGCATTTCCCAGAAAAGGGTACACCAGAACTTTTCTCAATTAAGTCCTCTAAAGTTTCCAGCACCGTTAATATTTCCATTTATAACTCCCCCTTTGGTTCTATGATTCCAAATTTACCTGCAATATCTTCTACTATGCATCCTGGTACAAGTCCCTTAAAATCTCCATTGTATCTGGCTATCTCTTTTACCATGCTTGAGCTTAAAAATGAATAGTTAATACTTGACATCATAAATAGTGTTTCAATTTCTGGAGACTGATTTTTATTTAATAAAGCCATTTGAAGCTCATATTCAAAGTCTGATACTGCTCTAAGTCCTTTAATAATAACATTGGCGTGCTTCTTCTTGACAAAGTCTACTAACAAGCCTGAAAAGCACTCAACCTCAACATTAGTACAATTAAATTCCTTTATGGCCCTTCTCAGCATATCTGTACGTTCATCCATATTAAATAATGGTGTCTTGTTGTGGCTGACTAATACTGCAACTATTAATTTGTCACAGATTTTTGACGCTCTCTCAATTATATCTAAATGTCCATTAGTAACAGGGTCAAAACTCCCAGGGTAAATAAATATTCTCATGTAAATTTCATCCTTTGTGCTTATAAAATGTCAACTTGGTTTTTCCGTATATTTGCTTCTTTGAAACTATCAATGTTTCTGTTTCCTCTGGCAATAAATCTTCAACATCAGTTTCAGATACTATTATAACTTTATCCTCTAAAATTCCCATTTTTTCTAGACCAACTAATATGTCTGGAACAATATCCTTGCTATAAGGTGGGTCTAGGAAAATTATATCAAATTTCTTTCCCATATGGGAGAGTTTTTTTAATATTAATTGGGCTTCACCAAAAAAAACCTCCGATTTGTCTATAAATCTTGCTCTCTGTATATTATTTTTTATTATCTCTATACTTTTTTCATTACTATCACAGAAAACAGCACTCCTTGCCCCTCTACTCAGAGCTTCAACGCCTAAAGCACCGCTCCCGGCAAACAAATCCAAAATTTTAGAATCCTCTTCAATATATGGAGCAATTATGTTAAATAAATTCTCTTTTACTCTGTCAGTAGTAGGTCTTGTATTCATACCTTCTAAAGCAACCAATTTTAGTCCTCTTGCACTACCCGAAATCACACGCACTTTAGTATCCTCCTGTCATAAAGATATGCAAGCATAGATAGTTAAATGACCACAACTAAGATAGTGTTGCCTTTTCACCAAAATGCTGTGCCAAAAACTGTTTTAATCTTTTATTTTTCATAAGTCCCGGATCTTCTATTGCTATTTCCTTTGCACCTTCCTGTGCTAGCTTCAGGATTTCTATATCTTTATAAAGATTTGCAATTTTTAGTTCAGGTAATCCGTGTTGCTTAGTTCCAAAAAACTCACCTGGTCCTCTTATCTCCAAATCCTTTTCTGAAATAACAAAGCCATCATTTGATTGGGCCATTATTTTCATTCTTTCCTTTGAAACCTTTGAATTAGATTGATTAAACAATACACAGTAGGATTGAGTTCCACCTCTTCCTACTCTTCCTCTCAATTGATGAAGCTGAGCTAATCCAAATCTTTCCGCATTTTCAATAACCATTAGCGTTGCATTAGGGACATTGACACCCACCTCTATAATTGTAGTTGAAACAAGGATATTTATCTCACCTGCTACAAAGCTTTTCATTATAGAATCTTTTTCAGATGACTTCATCTTGCCGTGTATAATACCAACCTTTAAGTCACTAAAAACATTATTACCTATATCCTCAGCCGTTACTACAGCTGATTTTGCCTCTATTTCTTCAGATTCCTCAACCAAGGGGCAGACTATATACACCTGTTGACCTGCTTTTACAGTTTCTCTGATAAAATTATTGATTCTTTCTCTCATTGATTCATTTACTGAATATGTTTTAATTGGCTTTCTTCCAGGTGGAAGCTCATCAATTATTGATATATCAAGATCACCATATAATATTAGCGCGAGAGTTCTAGGTATTGGTGTTGCTGTCATTACCAAGACATCGGGATTTATACCCTTTTCAGCTAAAATTGACCTTTGCCTTACACCAAATCTATGCTGCTCATCAGTTATTACTAATCCAAGCTTAAAGAACTCTACTGTGTCCTCAATTAAAGCATGTGTACCAATAATTACATCTATATTACCATTTTTTAAGCCTTCCAATATAACCTGCTTTTGCTTCTTAGGTTGACTGCCCGATAATATTTCAACCGTAATATCAAATTTTTCAAGCAAAGGTTTGACAGATTTATAGTGCTGTTCAGCCAAAATTTCAGTTGGAACCATCAATGCACCCTGATAGCTACATTTTACTGCTTTAAACAATGCCAAAACAGCTATTATGGTCTTACCTGAGCCAACATCACCCTGTACTAACCGATTCATTATGTTATTGCTCTCCATATCCTGCTCAACTTCTTTAAATACCCGCTTTTGTGCGTTTGTAAGCTCAAAAGGCAGCGATTTTATGAAATGCTCCATTTCAGAGGATTTTATATATTTAATACCCTGCCTTTCAGCAGTTGCAATATTCTTATATGATAGAAGTCCAAGCTGCAGCAAAAATAGTTCTTCAAACACCAATCTATATCTGGCCTTATCCTTCTCTAATTCTGTTTTAGGGAAATGTATCTCATTTAAGCTAAACATAACGTCAGCCAAATTGTACTTTTCTTTGATAGCCTCAGGCAGAATGTCTTCCAACTCAATGTTATTGAGGCTTTTGAGTGCTTCCTCCATTATGGTTCTAATTAAGTTCTGGCTTAAATCCTTTGTTGAAGAGTATACAGGTAGAATTTTCAAACTCTTCTTTAATCCAGTATTTTGTGATTGAATATTATCTATTTTTTCAAATACCGGATTAGATATTTGAAGCTTATTTAATTTTCTTTCTGCCTTTCCATAAAAAATATAGTTTGCTCCGATAGTAAGCGAATTCTTTATGTAATGCTGATTAAACCATAATGCAGTTATTTTACCTGTGCTGTCCTCCACTGATACCTTAGATATAGTCATTCCCCTTCTAGGTCTTGCTACATTAACATTGGATACAATTGTACCTTCAAACGAACACATCTCACCATCTTGAAGGTCAGCAATATTCTTAATTATACTTCTATCCTCATATGCTTTTGGGTAGTATGTTAACAGTTCAAAGAAGTTGTTTATATTAAGCCTTTTAAACAAGGATAATCTTGACTCTCCAACTCCCTTTATATATCTAATCGATTGATTTTTTAAGTCTTCAAACGATAATTGTTTCAACTCTTAACCTCCATGTAGCAAAATCAGTTCTGATATAATAGCAATATAGAAGTTATTGTACCATACTTTCTCTAAATATCAAAGGATGCAAAGCTAGTATTAAAACATTGCTTATAATGTAAACGACAAAAACCCTGTTATACTCTATTCGAATGTAACAGGGTCTTTGCCTATTTATAATTTGGGCTCACAATTTGCAAAATATTTAATTAAAACTTAAATTTAACTATATTTGAATGAATTCCTTTAGCTAAATCTGATAATTCAGCACATGCCTCTGCAATCTGCGTTATACTTGAGTTCTGAGATTCTACTGTAGCCAAAGTTTCCTCCGTTGCTGCAGCATTTTCCTCAGATATAGCTGAAAGGTTGCCCAAAATACGTATCATTTCGTCTCTTTGATTTTCTATATCGTTACCTGAAGTATTTAATGACAATATAGCCGACTTAATTTGTTCAAGAGATAATGCAATACCATCAAATTTATCTTTTGTTTGTCCTACTATTTGCGACTGAACATCTATGGTACGATCCATTTCCTTAATAGTTTCCACTGCAAAATCAATATTTGTAGCCAAATCTCTAATATCATTATTTATCTGCCTAGTAAAGTTGTTTGACTGTTCGGCTAATTTCCCTATCTCACCAGCTACAACAGCAAATCCTCTTCCTGCTTCTCCTGCTCTAGCTGCTTCAATAGAAGCATTCAACGCAAGCAAATTAGTCTGTTCAGCAATTTGCTCTATCATTTTACTAGCCTCTTGAATCTTTTCAGAACTTTTTTGAGTCTGAACTATGACATTGTTAATTTCACTTATTGCAATATTAGTAACATTAGTTTTATCCATCAATTCCTCAACAATACAATTACCTTCGTCTTTAATTTTATTTGCGTTAGTTGCTGCATTATTAAGAACATCTCTGTTTTTACTATCCTCCAGTATAATCTCACTTAGCCCATTCATATAATTTGAACCAATTTCAGTGTCCTTGGCTTGTTCACTAGCCCCTTTAGCCATCTCCCCTACACTAATAGATGTCTGATCTGCCATTGCAACAATGTGCTCCGTTGCTAGCTTGATTTCAGAAGAAGAATTTGACACCCTATCTGATATCTCTAAAATACCTTTTATCAGATTTAATAAATTAGTCTGCATTTCATTCACTGCTTTTTTCATTTGACCAATCTCATCTTTTTTGTTTTTAATTTTGTCAATATCATCGTTATATGTAGTAAAATTATATGCCGCTATTTCATTTAATTTTTTTGACACTGTGACAATAGGTTTAGTTATTTTTTTAGTCAATAATAATGTTGCTATGAATCCAAGAATAATAAAAACCAAACTGGCTATTAATGTTTTCAAAGCAAGAGTATTTATAGTAGTATATAATTTAGATTTGCTAATTGAATTACATATCATCCATCCTGTTGATTTTATTGGCGTAATTACTGTAATGTAATTTTTACCTTCAAATTTATAATTGATAGTAGACTGCTTTTCCATAACTATGTTTTTAATATTTTTAGCTAAATCACTGAATTTTGTATCCTTTTCGCCTTCTTTAAGTATATTCATCTGGTTTAAAACATACTCTCTATCTGGGTGAGAATAGTATGTAAAATCCTTACCTATTATAAATGCCGATTCTTCATTGCCAAATTGTAACTCATCAATGTAAGCATTTAATGAGTTCCCATCAGTACGACCTATTAAAACTCCAACCACATTACTATCACGCGTTATAGGCGTTGCATATATTAATTCAGCTTTGCCTGTTGCTTTACTAATAAGAACATCTGAAACACAACTTTCCCCGTTTAATGCCTTAGAAACATATTCTCTATCTGATAGATTATACTTTTCGCCGCTTAGGACACAAGCTGCATCACCTGATGGTTCTGCTATTGCCAATTCTATATATCCTAATCTTTCAACATCATCTGATAATGCAATTCTCTGTGTATCCCATTGCATACTCTTAATCTCTTCTCTATTTGCAACCTCTTGTAAAATTTTGAGCCTAGATGAAATACTTAAATCAACATACATGGAGGCTTCTTTTCCAATTTTAATCAGATTTATTTCTGCCTCATCTATCATTGTGCTTTGACTTAAATATGAAAAAAAGACTCCCAACCCTAAAGCAATTACAAAAATTAACAGAGTTACTAACATTCCTATCTTCATAGATAATTTCATTATTCTGAACAACTCCTTTTGATAGTAGTATTTTGCAATGCAAGTGTATTTATTAGTAAAAACAGTATTTTATGTACCGTTTTTGTAATACTGATTAAAATATAGAATTTTATGGAATATATGTTATCATAATTTCAGATATTATTCAACAATTTTGTTTTGTTCATTAGCCTATAAATCTGTTTTTTTCAACATTTTTCATCTTAGTATATTGTTTTTGCAGGTAAACTTAAACATAGCTCGACTTTTCATTGAAAAGTTGGGTTAAAAATATTTGCATTAATTATTTGTGTGAAAAAGCTTTCTAAAAAAATGCAATTTTATTATTTATGATATAACGAAAGTATTCATCTATTAAAATATTAAATAATATATAAAAAAGCTTGAGTTAAAGGTTTTGTTATGTTAAAATAGTTATTGCTTTGATGTCGAAATTAGAGAGACTAGAATTCTCCATAATTTAAAGGAGGTGTTATATATGGCAAAATGTGAAATTTGCAGTAAGGCAACTGTATTTGGAAATAATCGAAGCCATGCGTTAAATGCTACTAGCCGTACATGGAAACCAAATGTTAGAAAAATAAAGATAATTGATAATGGAACACCAAAATCAGTTAGTATATGCACAAGGTGTCTTCGTTCAAACAAAGTTACCAGAGCTAACTAAGCCATTTTGAGTAAACTAATTTAATTACTTTAAAATAAAAAAGCGTCTATAATACGCTTTTTTATTTTATCTTTATTTATCATCCAATTTTAAAAACTCTTTTCAATATGCCACCAATGAATTTAGGCATCTTTACTACAACTATTCTCATAAAATACACTCCCCCTAAATATAGCTCCTCACTATTTATCATATTCGTGTATTTTCAGTTTCGTGATACTATTCCTAAAATCTTTTAGTAGAATATAGTTTTAAATGAGTGGCATATAAGCTTTTATTATGAATATATATTTAACTTCTAAATATATGGAGTATTGAATAAATATAAAATATAGTTTTGTCATTTAAACTACTGCTTTAAGTCATTTATTATGGGCTAAATATCCGATGATATGGGCCTATAGTAATAAAAAGCAATATTAATGCATATTTTTAAAAGTCCAGCAAGCCCTATTTATTTTTGAGAATTTAATTATATAGGAGACATAATAATGTATTTATTACTAGTTAAAAACTATAAAAAACATATAATTCTAATATCTTCAGCTTTTCTATTGCTCATATTTTTTATTGTTGGACTAAAAATATGGTTGGATAAACCAGCAAAATACAATGTGATTTTAAATGAAAATTTATCTGTTTCATTTCCTTTTACATTTAGGATATCTGATATATACTCTATTAATTTTGAAACTGCTCCATATATACAAACAACTACTAGCAGCTATAAAAGCTTTTTAGACTTTAAGAGTCCGGAAGAAGGCTTTGAATTCAGCTATCCCAGCATATTTGAACTCAGCCCATCGAGTTTCCCTGGTGGTGAGATTTTATACCATATTGATTTTAAAAACAGAAATGATATAAGTAACTATGGATTTGTTCAAGTATGGAAGCTACCCTATTCAATTGAAGAATTTCTTGAAAACTCAAAAAATAATGCAATGATAGACTTTATAGATTTTAATTCTAAAAAAATAAGCATAGATGGTGTTAATGGCTATCTCTGGGATTATTCATATAATAGTACCTCTGGAAAATATAAAGCTCTCGAAGCATTTCTTTTCAAAAACTCAAAACTGTACAGAGTCAGCTATTTTATGCCGCTAAAACAATATAATTCTAATGAATATGATATTTTCTGGAATATTGTTAAATCTATAAAAATAAATTAACCCTACTCCATAATATCATAATCTTTTGCAACCTCTATACGATTTCTACCATTATCCTTAGCTCTATATAATGCATTATCAGCATCTTTTATAATTTCAGTAATGCTTTTTGATGTCTCAGGAAAACTAGCAATTCCAAAGCTTGCTGTAACTGATGCAGATACCAAACTGTCTGTTATAACACTATTAGCAATTTTATGTCGTAAATACTCAACCTTTTCAAATGCCTTTTTAATTGAGGTACGAGGTAAAATAATTACAAATTCCTCTCCTCCAAATCTAGCCATAGTATCTGTAGCCCGTAAACTATTCTTAACCGTTTGTACAACACTTTTCAATACTACATCACCAAATAAATGTCCATATGTATCGTTAAATTTCTTGAAATAATCAATATCTAATATCACTAGAGTTAATTCATATCCAGATTCCTTTGCCAATTTGAATTCACTTTCAAATTTCTGATGAAAATACACTCTGTTATATACACCTGTAAGTCCATCAATGGTAGCTAAAACCTGCATACTTGCATATAATTCAGCATTTTCAATAGCCATACTAATAGATTTACAAATTGTTGTGACAAGCCTTAGGTTTTCGTTGTTAAGCGTATTTTTGTTCTTATGTTCAATTAAAAGCAATCCAAATTTTCGGGACTTTGAGCTTAAGGGAATACATATAAATGAACCTATTACTCTGCTTTGAATAAACTCAAACTTTTCTGGTATTACGTCATTTTCTAGTATTGGTTTTTCACTCTCTAATATGTCTAATAAAAACTTACAATTGATATTATCACTTAATATCGCTAAATCTTCTTTGTCCTTAACATTTGTAAAGTGTACCTTTAACTTATTTTTCTTGTGGTCAAAAAATACAATAGTTGAATAGTTTACACCCATAACACCAATAATTACGTCATTAACAAACTTAAGCAGTTCATTTATGTCAAAAATAGAGCCTATACCTTCACTTATCTGCTGTAGAGTATAGAACTCTGCTATACTTTTTGTAAGGCGTAAATTAGTATCTTCAAGCTTGTGGTTAGATTCTTTTAGCTTGTCATATTGATTTTTTATTTCATTTTGAGCAGCTTCAAGCTGTTCATATTTTTCTCCTAGCTCAATTACTAATCTTTGGTTTTCTTTTTCGTTCTTGCAATTTTGATTACTAAAAGCTGATGTAATAATTATTATTGAAAACCATATAACATATACCCACACTAAGTCCAAACAAAAGTCTAATAAACCTGAAGCACTTAAAATAGTACTACCCGATAAAAAATATACAACAATACCTTTTACTATTTTTATTACAGCATTAATCCCTAATAATATAAAGCTTGCCTTTCTACCCCTAGAAAGGCTTGAAAATATCAGTGGAATAATTAGAACATATTCTACATGTTGATAGTAACCATTTATAAATATTGATAATAATGCAACTTCAATAATTCTAAAGGTATCAAATACTTTTTCAGTATAAAGCAGCTTACTATTAATATATTTAAGCCGAACAAGGTTAAAAATAATTAATAATACAATTAAAATAATTATCATTATATCCGATTTGGTAAAGCTAATTATGTCATTTGTAGGTTCAATATTTATAGCTACAGAAATAGCCAATAAGGCTAATATTCCCCAGCAACATTTACCTAAAACCTGTTCGAATTCTTGAATTCTATTCATACAACCTCCAAAAACTACATGCTTATGAACAACCGTACTTATACCTTGGACTCCCAATAAATTTCGATATCATCGCCACGTTGTATTTTATCAGTAAAATTTGCAGCTTTTCCATTGAGTTTTAACACGATGTTTCCCTTTGGCGTAGATAAATCAAAATTGATGTAACTAAAAATATCTACAAAAATATAAGACTTATATTCTTTTAGAACAACTCGCTCTCCATTAACCGTTACAAAAAATTCATTATAATTATCAGATTTATCAGCAGCATCTTTTGTTTCAGCAACACTATTTGCATCACTCATCTGC